>NZ_AUTL01000058.1:0-45674 GCF_000498015.1 Pseudoalteromonas sp. TAE79 | reverse complement strand
ATAGCTATCAAATTCCTTATGAGTTGGATAACAAAAGGCAATATTGAGGAATTTAATGAACGCGATGCTATTACAACTATTAAAAAGCTAGAGCTTAAAAGGCAGCAATTAAAGTCTGAAGGCAATGGTAAAAAATTATCAACTGCAGAACTTAAACTGTTACTTTCTGCATACAATTACACTGGTAATGAGAAGCTATCTAATAAAATAGCTACAACCTTGATTGAAAGGCGTAATAACCGCGCAGAACAAGCATCCAGCAAAGAAGAAATAGATATTGCGAATAAACTGACTATAGATAATTTAGATATTCCATATTAAAAAGCATATTACATATTTTTGGTATGTGCTCTCAATAACACCAAAAATATGTAATGTAGCTCATATAAAATATGCTCACGTAGACCTATTTTTAATAACTTCCCATAAAATACGACGAATATAGCCCTACAAATAAATAAAACACCAAGAATATGTTACGTACATACAAAGGTACAAGCTCTCAACACCAAAAATATGTTGCGTACATGCAAAGATATAACCCCTAACACCAAAAATATGTTGCATACCTACAAAAATAGTACATGCAAAGATATAATCTCCATGATAAGAAATATGTTACATACACAAAAAAATGTTACATACAAAAATATAATCCCTCAACACCAAAAATATGTTACGTACATACAAAGATACAAGCTCTCAACACCAAAAATATGTTACGCATATACACAAATACAAACTTTCAACCTCAGAATTGTGTTAAATATATTAAAAAAGAGCTTAATCTATCATTTTGCATGCTAGCAATGAGACATATACTATAAAAATAGTGTATGTCGTCAGAACCTTATTCTAAAAAAGAACACCAAATATATGTAATCTAAACACCAAATATATGTAATCTAAACACCAAATATATGATCCGAAACACCAAATATATGATCTAAAACACCAAATATATGATCCGAAACACCAAATATATGATCTGCTATTATGTTTTTATCTTTTAATAACAATAACTTACAGACGCCTATAGTTCTTATAGATCTTATAGTTTTAATAGATTTAATAGAATTAATAGGTACTGTGGATATGTGAATAAGTTAATGACGATTCTAACGAGTTAATTGGATCAACATCTTACTAACTCATTGGTGAAATAGTTAATAATCAAGACTAATTACTCTATTAAGCTACTATTAAAAAGAATTAAGCTTTAAAAACACTATGGAGTAACTAAATATCTGATCTATAAAGCACTTTGCTGGCAATACTCAGTGATAGTTAAATTGCTAGCTTGCTACTCTTCTATAATACTACGCCAGTACTCAAGGCTACGTGTTTTCCTCATGTAAAGCTGGAGAAAGATTAATAGCTTTAACTGATTATTAGCAGGTGCCCTTTATTAGACGCTTATGGTAGTTATTACCTATTCATAAAGGCCTTTGAAAGGTCCTTTAAAAGACTAAAAACCAATCAAATATTTAACTTGAACAGGCAAGTATATATTTAGGTCTCTAAAGAGACCATTTAAGTTTTATTTTTAAACGCTACTTTTATCGAAATTTTCCGAGAAAACCCATTGCTCGACGCGAAGCGGCGTCGATGGGTAGTTCACTTTGGATAAATATCTCACTACCAAGTCACAATCCCAGATAAATAGGAAATGATCCAATTAATCCCTGTAATAGCTATGTATGAGCTATTTTTGCGGAAATATGCATTACAATCCCAGAAATAAAGGGAATGCTCCTACCAATCCTCTGTAATAGCTATGTATGAGCTATTTTAGTGGAAATACGCATCACAATCCCAGAAATACAGGGAGTTCTCTTATCAATCCCCTGTAATAGTTATGTATAAGCTGCCTTCGTGGAAATATGCATCACAATCCCAGATAGATAGTTATTTGGGAAGTGATTGGAAAGTTCCATGGGGTTTATTCTAAGTAATGAGGCAGAGTATTTTCCCCATTTAATGATAGAAGTTCTGCAGATGAGAGGTTTTGTTTACTAACGAAATACTTGAAAGCAAGTCGTCAACAAAGAAGGGCGTTTCGATAGTACAATTATCAAATCGGTACGGATGTGAAATCCCTAATAAGAAAACTTTTTATCAACTTTTTGCCGTAAAACACCGTTCCTTTAGGTCGGTGATATAAGGCAATAGTCGCGAAGCGACTAAGTGGGTTGTTCCTTTTTGATTGACTGTATATAATAACAGTATGATTATTCGCAAAGCTTATAAATTTCGTTTAAAAACAACACCCGATATTAACGCTAAAATGGCGCAATATGCGGGAAATTGTCGATTCTTGTGGAATAAAGCCTTAGCGATTAACTTATTTAAGTTACAGAATGAACAAAAAATTTGCTACTACCAAGAGTTGGATTTCTTTTCCAAACTTTGGAAAAAAAGCGAGGAGTATGGCTTTTTAACACTATCGCCCGCACAAACTATCCAACAAACATTAAAACAGCTTGAACGCGCCTTTAAAGACGCATTCGATAAAAACCAACCACTCAAACGGGTGCCTACTTTTAAGAAAAAAGGAGAGGTGAATAGCTTTAGTTTTCCACAAGGCTTTAAAATCGACAAGAATGGGAAACGTATTTTTTTACCTAAAATCGGTTGGGTTAATGTTAGAAAAAGCCAAGCTATTTTAGGAAAAGCTAAAAACGTCACTGTTTCACAAAAAGGAAAGCACTGGTTTGTTTCAATCCAAGTTGAACAAGAAGTAGCACCACTTAAGCACCCATCAAACGCCATGATTGGCGGAGATTTAGGCGTGAAACGCCTAATTACCCTTTCTGATGGCAGTTTTGTGGAGCCGATAGATACCAGCAAACAGACAATCAGGATCAAACGATTACAGAAGCAACTTGCTAGAAAAGTGAAATTTTCAAGTAACTGGAAAAAATTAAAAGCAAAGATCACAACATTTCATACGAAAGTTGCCAATATTCGTCATGACAAATTACATAAGATCTCAACACAGTTGAGCAAAAGCCACGCAATCATCGTGCTAGAAGATCTTAAAATTAGAAATATGACGAAAAACAGCAAAGGCAACAGTGAGCAGCATGGAAAAATGGTGAAACAAAAATCTGGCTTAAACCGCGTCATTCTCAATCAAGGATGGGGAATGTTTAAAGAGATGCTGAAATATAAGCAGGATTGGCTCGGCGGTCAGGTTATTTTTGTTGATCCGAAACATACCAGTCAAACGTGTCCAGCGTGTGGCCATCAATCAAAAGATAACCGATTAACGCAGTCTAAGTTTGAATGTGCGAAGTGCGGTTATCAAGATAATGCGGATCATGTTGGCGCATTAAATATTTTAGCGCGAGGTCATCGCGTTCTAGCCTGTGGAGAGATTGACATTAGTCAGCTTGTTGAAGCAGGAACTTGCCTTATGAGTGATCATAAGGCCCCGATGGTTTTAAACTAATCGGAATCCCCCTCCTTTCCTGAACTTGTTCAGGCGCTTAGCGAGGTGGGGGAGGATGTCAAAAGAGGGTTGCTCAATGCTGGCACAAACTAGCGATAAAAACCTTTACCCCAATCAAACTTAGATTACGAAGAAGTAAGTTGCGGGCTGGTGACTTCTTTGGCCAGCTTTTGTGATGTCAGGATAGATAGCGCTTTAACTAGTTTTTAAAAGCGCTACCTACGGCCCACCACCTAAACCCTATAGTTGGTTGCATCGGTTTTCCCAGATAGAGCCGGAATAACCCCCTGAAAACACCTAAATACAGGGAAATAAATCAAATTCCAACCTAAGTCATTGATCTATAACTAGAGGTTTACTGCATCGGTTTTCCGAAGAAATCCCAGATAAACTCTCTTTCAAGCCTAAGAGAAGCAGAGCTTAAAGCACAAAATAAACCTAAGCCATTGTTTTATAACTATAGGTTTGTTGCATCGGTTTAAAGCAGGGTATATAGGTTTGCTGCATCGGTTTGAGTGATTGACAATGGTGAACAAGGATTGATACATCAGAACATACGTCAAATGGATAAAAAACAGTCTAATATCACAACTTATTTCATAAAATACAAAAATCACCTGTGAGCAACTGAGGTAAATAGACCGAAAAACCCTATAGGTTTAGTGCATCGGTTTAAGAAAAATAGTGAAAACTCCGATATTACAATCATAAACGCACGAGGAGGCGTTTGTAACTGTGCGTTCTTAGTTCTTCTTACTACCCAACATCAACTGTGTTGATATGAGACACATGATCATTACATAATCTTTGCCCCTTAATCTTAATGTGTATATTATCTCAACTAATAAAACAAAAGGATTAGCTGTTTAGTTATTAACTAATACGGCTTGGCAGGGAATAGTATGTCGTTACCAGATTACCAATCATTCATGACTCCATTACTGCAGTGCTTAGCTAACGGTAAAACCGTCAAGCTTAAAGACATTGAAGCAAGCGTTTATCAAAACCTCGGTTTATCAGTAGAGCAGCTTAAGCTACGTATACCTAATGGTAAACAAACCTATGCCTACCATCGCTTGCAATGGGCTAAAACATACTTAGTTAAAGCAGGGTTAATTGAGCAACCTAAAAGAGCCTTTTGTACCATTACGAGCAAAGGTTTATCTGCGTTAGCAACAGGTGAACAAATCAATAACCAGTATTTAAGCCAATATCCTGAGTTTTTAGATTTTAAAACCCGTACTAAAGATACTAGCGACTCACTAGACGAAAACACCACCAGCTTAGTAAATAGCAACTCACACAAAACACCCGAAGAGCTGATAGAAGCAGCGGTAGATACACTCAACACTAACTTAAGCGACGAAATACTACAGGCCGTGCTTTCGGCCTCCCCTGCGTTTTTTGAAAACCTTGTAGTCGATTTAATGCTAGCTATGGGCTATGGCGGCTCACGTAAAGATGCAGGGCAAGCTACTCAGTATACTCAAGATGGTGGCATTGATGGCGTAATAAAAGAAGATAAACTCGGCCTCGAAATGATATATTTACAGGCTAAGCGCTACACCAATAAAACAGTGGGTAGAGCAGACATACAAGCCTTTGCGGGCGCACTTGATATGCACCGCGCTAAAAAGGGCGTATTCATCACCACCAGCGGCTTTAGTAAAGATGCACTGGAATATGTAGGCTTAATAGAAAAGCGCATAGTGCTTGTAGATGGTAAACAACTTACAGAGCTAATGCTTACTCATAACTTAGGCGTTAGCACCAAACAAGTATTTGAAGTAAAAGCGCTCGATAGCGATTACTTTTTAGAAGATTAACACGCACGTGCAGTGCGTATGTAGAAGCTCTACACAACTAATTAAGAGATTAGATTAATGGTTCAACAACACCAACAAGAATTAAAAAAGCAGCTTTGGAATATTGCTAACAGCTTGCGTGGCAATATGTCGGCTGATGACTTTCGTGATTACATACTTGGGCTTATTTTTTATAAATACCTGTCAGATAAGCTCAATACCTATGCTGATCAGCTACTAAGTGAAGACGGTATTGTATTTGCTAAAATTGACGAAACTACAGCAGAGGGACAAGAGTACTTAGAAGCTGTAAAAGAAGAGGCACTTGATAAGCTTGGCTACTTTTTAAAACCTGCAGAGCTTTTTCATGTACTTGCTGAGCGCGGTTCTAACGATAAGTTTATACTTGATGATGTAACCAACGTGCTTAACCATATTGAGCAAAGTACTATGGGCGTAGACAGCGCTGATGACTTTAACGGTTTGTTTGATGACCTAGATCTAACCTCTAACAAGCTAGGTAAAACACCGGATGCGCGTAATAAGTTAATAGCCAAAGTATTAGAGCACCTTGGTAACATCGACTTTCACCTAGAAAGTAGCGAAATAGACATACTTGGCGATGCGTACGAATACCTTATTGGTATGTTTGCTAGTGGCGCGGGTAAAAAAGCAGGTGAGTTTTATATAATGTCATCTTCATTTTTTACTAACGAATGCCACCTTCATAAAGCAGCTTAAACTGTTACCGCTTACCAATTAAATTTATCTATTTCTCTCCTTGCTTCACTATAAATTTTTAACCTATTTCCAACAGTAAAAAAGATCTTGCCATGAGCGTTTCCAAGATCAGTTTTCATGGAGTTGAAATTATTTTTCCATTCGCCTTTTGCGCCATCAAAGTGATTTGAGCAGTATTCGATTAATTGGTCCAAATCAACAAAACCATTACTTGATTCAAGTTCTAAAAAACCTTTAATCAATTGATGATTTTTCTGCCAAGGTTTTTGCGACCATATCTTGATTCTATGTAATTTAGTAAATTCATCTAAAGTGGAGTTCACTTGTTGTAATTCTGACGAAGGCTCAGTTATATCTGGAGCTTCCGATGGAGTGATGCAAAATAGTTTTTGAAACAAAGAGCCTATTGAATTAATTGATTCAAACTGACCTTTGTTTATAACTCGAATATTGGGTCGCTCATTTTTAACCCCGTCCTTATTTCCCTTGGTGTGCTTGGCTATCTTAAGGTTATCTATGTTCGGTAAAGGTTCACCAGCTTGATCACCATAAAATAAAAACTCTTTAAACTCTAAAGAGTCTTCATCGAATATGATCCAAACTACACAGCCTGAGGGTTTATCCGCTAATTTTATATGCACTTTTTGCTGGGTTGTTGAGGAAGACCTGTACGATGCCTTCAGTTGAATATGCCGAACAACCCCGTAACACTCGGCAATGATATCGTAACCTGAATTATCAACCTCTGGTTTTGCTACCTCAAGACCGCATTCATGTTCAAGCCAAGATAGTTTCAGTAACTCTCCTACAAATAAATGTTCAATTAACTTTTCTCTATATGACGAGTGTTCGTTATGCTTACTCATATTACTTGCGGTATCCTGTATGCCATTGGTTAGGTTTAAGTTGGGTTAAATATTCAATAGCAAAATCGAGTAGTCCTCTTTCATAAGCCCAGTCAATCTGCTGTTGAACACATTTGCGTTTTTCTTCATCACTAGTATCAAACCAATAACCCAAAATAAGTGATTGAGGCGGTTTACCATTGCCCATTTCTGATAATAGCTCTTCGAATTTAACCCACTGAGGGGGCATAGGGCATACTCTATTGTCACTAATACAAACTGATATTAATTCTGACTTATTCATTCAAATACATCTCCGCCATGTCATCTAATTTGGCTTTTACTTCTTTCCAGTTTGGCATTACTTGGGTTAATAAGCGCCAGAAGCGCTCACTGTGATTGTGTTCTGCAATATGGCAAAGCTCGTGCAGTATCACGTAATCAATACATTCTTTCGGGGCTTTAACTAGGTGTGGATTGAGCATCAAGTTACCTTTGGTAGAGCAGCTTCCCCATTGCTTTTTCATTGCCATCACACGAAAAGACGGAATGCCTGTTACCCATGTGGTCTTAGGAAGTAGTTCGGCTAGTCGCTCATGGAAAATAGCTTTTGCTTTATGCTGATACCATTTATCGATTAGCGGTTTAATTTTCGCAGCGCGGCTACCTTGACTATCCGGGGCAGTATCTTTGCTTATTTCATACTTGAGTGTGACGTTCAATTTGCCTCGGCTGAGCTTCACACTGGGCACTTGCTCAGCATCAACAATGACCTTGAGTACATAGCGCTTACCTAAATAAAATTGGGTTTCGCCACTTACATAACGCTTATGCAATACCGTGTCTTTTTGCTTTGCAAAGTCATTAATACTTTGCCATATCCATCTTGCACGCTTTTGCATGGCATCAACAATAGCATCATCACTAGCATCATGAGGCACAGTAGCTACAACACGTTGATCAGGGTGAATCTTTATAATTACTTTGCGAGCGGTTTTCTTAGTGTTATCACTAGGCTTTGTTTTACGAATGACATCATAGCAAATGGTGTCGTTACCATAAGTAAAAACACCTCGTTCGTTGGTTGTTGCGCTGCTTTTTTCAGAATGAATAGCAGCGGCTACCGTTTTTTGCGTCACTTACATTAGCCTCTAGCTATGCCTAATCGGGTTATCTTTAACACTTCTTCAATCAGCTTTTGAGCGTTATCAAGGCCAAGATCACCAAACAACATAGGTAACAACTTCATGTGTATGGCGTTTTCAATTTCCGCAGGGTTAATGGAATACTCAGCAACCGCGTCATTTACGACGGCATCAATATCAAAAGCAAGCGCTATCAATTTCTCATTATCCAGTGCCTTTTCAGTTAAAAGCTCACTATCGAATAAATGTTTGAACAGGCCAAAATAGGCTTGGGCATGTTTGTTTAACTTGCCTGCGTCATCCATAAAGTCATTAGGGACATCAGCGATCTTGCGGTCTTTTACTTCTTGCTCAAAATCAGCGAACAATATGTACTGCTTTACTGGCGCATCAAACATCGCTTTGGCATCTTCAATGGCCTTTTTAAGCATCTTAGAAAAATATTCCTGCGCATACGGATCGTCAGCTAAGTCTTGCTCAATCATCTTAGTGATTCGGCCTGTAATTTTATCTGTTTGGTTACGCGCTTCGTCATCGCTCATATCCTGTGGCTTAACGTCTTTGCCCAAGTTACCGACTAAATACGCCCCGTCAGGTTCTTTTACTTCAATACCCGCTATGTGTTTATCGAGCAAGCTACGGATATCTTCTGCGTATTCATCATAGTTAATGGTTTCGTCGGCATCCTCACGTACTTGTTTACGTAAATCTACAAAGGCTTTTAAGTCTCGTTTGTATAGGTCGCGTTTGTTATCAAACGACTTATCTTCAAAGTAGGTGGCTGACTGTAGCGCTACTTTCATACAGTTTGAAAATGCGGTTAGTGCTGAGTAGAAGTCATCACGCTTTTTAAGATTGGTATCGGTAAGCTTACCACCAACCTCATGTACTTTTGGTGCCAATGCTTGGCGTAAAGCGGGGCCATCTTGTTTGTTTTTAACCCCATCGAATATCGCCCACAAATCGCTGTGCAGCCCCGGAAGCTTTTTGTATTCCGTATCCATTCGGTTATATAAACCTTTCAGATCATCAATATCAAAGCCGCCTTGGGTACGCTCCGCAAGGTCTTGGTACTTTTCAATGGTGGTATCAAGCTCTTTTAAAATGCCTCGGTAATCAATTAAGTAACCAAACTGCTTTTTGCTATGTAAACGGTTTACACGGGCAATGGCTTGAATAAGGTTATGTTCTTTTAGAGGTTTATCAATATACAGTACGGTGTTCTTTGGCTCATCAAAGCCCGTTAGCAGTTTATCAACCACTATCATGATGTCAGGGCCGTCATCTCTGCCAAAGTCTTCAATAATGGCTTTGGTGTAGGCTTTTTCATCCATTTTATCAACATTGGCTTTCCACCAATTTTGTACAATGTCTTTGCTTTCTTGATCAACTACATCATGCCCCTCACGCGTGTCAGGAGCCGACATTGCAACAACTGATGTCACGGTGCCAATTTTATCTAAAGCCTCTTTATAACGTATTGCAGAGGCTTTAGAGTCACAGGCTAATTGACCTTTTAAACCTTGATGCTTAAAGTTTTGAAAATGGTCGGCAATATCATAGGCAATTAACATAATGCGATCGGCAGTTTGATAAATCTGACCTTTTTGCGAAAACTTTCTTTTTAAATCGGTTTTTTGTTTGTCGCTCAGCTTACTGGTACTGCGTTCAAACCACGCATCAATGGCTTTGTCGTTAACGTTTAGCTCTGGTATACGCTCTTCATACAAAAGTGGGGTTACGGTTTTATCTTCAACCGCTTGTTGCATCGTGTAAGAGTGAATGATCTTACCGAACTTGTTTTCGGTCTTATCGTCTTTTAATAGCGGCGTACCTGTAAAGGCGATAAAAGCCGCTTTAGGTAGGGTTTGCTGCATACGGATATTATTTTCACCGTTTTGGCTGCGGTGACCTTCATCCACTAATACAATAATATTAGGGCTATCGTTGTAACAGTCTTTGTGTTTTATGGCAGAGCCAAACTTATTAATGATCGAGAAAATAACCCGTTCGTTACCTTGACCAATTTGCTCGGCCAAACGCTTACCTGTGGTCGCCATCGCATCTTTTTTATCGCGGTCGGTCAGTACACCACCAGAAGCAAACGTACGGCTTAGCTGGTCTTCTAAATCAACGCGGTCAGTCACAATAATTACGCGGCACTGCGCTAGCTCTTCAAGCCAAATAAGCGCTTTGGATAAAAACACCATAGTAAACGACTTACCACTGCCCGTAGTATGCCAAATAACACCGCCTTGACGTGCGCCAGCGCCGCGAGCGGAAGAAGAGTCATCAAATGTATTAATTCGCTCAATAAGTGCTTTTATACCAAACACCTGCTGGTATCGAGCTACAATCTTGCCAGCTTTTTTATCAAATAAGGTAAACAGGCGGGTCATATCTAATAAGCGTTCAGGGCGTAATAAACTTACAATCAGCCTATCTTGGTCGGTTACCGTCAGCTCACCTGCGGCAATAAGCGACTGGTAATCTGTTTTATCTTTTGCAGGGCGATGATTAAACAGTGCATTTAATTGCTCATCACGCAATGTATGGTTTTTAAGCCTGACAAACTCAGCTTCCGGTATATGCTCTTCTTTCCACTTTGCCCAAAACTTCTCAGGGGTGCCGCACGTTGCATACAAGCCCTCATGCCCGTTTATGGCCAATAATAACTGGCTGTAGGCATATAAATGCGGTATTTCATCTTGCTTTTGGTTACGAATATGCTGAGAGATTGCTGCAAAGTTGGTCGATTTACCTTCTTTGTTTGAATCGGGGCGTTTTGCCTCAATCACCACTAATGGCAACCCATTTACAAAACACACAATGTCAGGTCTACGGTTACCTGTGCCCTCGGCATTTTGTACTACTAATTCTTCGGTACAATGAAACGCATTTTTATCAATATTATGCCAATCAATCAGCCTAATAGTGGGGGATGCTTTTTTACCATCAATAAATTCAGTCACACTCACGCCATACATTAGCGCATCATAAATTTTCTCGTTAGCGGCTTTTAGCCCCAAGTTCATAGCAGGGTTCAGCTCATGCATTACCTTATCAATGGCCGCTTCTGAGAGCGTATGCTGCTTACCTGCAAACGAAAACGTCTGTTTGGCTAAAAAGGCACGCATCACAGGTAACAACACCACCTGATGGGTACTTTTTTTGTTACCTGCTAACGTGTTCCCGCGAAGAGCTTCACACTCACTCGGTGGAATAAACGTATAGCCTAAGTTAATCAGCAACGTTAGCGCAGGAATTTTTGCGCTAAACTCTTCTTGAAATTTAACACTGCTTTTAACCTTATTTGGCATGGTCATCCTTGTTCCTTTGTTGTTGCTGTAAGCGTTGTTGTAATTGTTCTAATGCTTGCAGTTCGCGCTCATCTTCGCGTGTTGCTTCTTCTAATTTACGATGGTTGTCAAACTGCTCATAGCGCTGTTTTGCTATTTCTTCCATATGTGTACGGCTCACTTTGCCTGCATTGGCCAGTAAAGCTTGTTCGTTAAACGTTATAAAGTTGTCTACATACTGTCGCCAGTTCTCAAGCGTTAAACGCTGTTTGTTTTTTGCTCTTAACTCGGCAAATTCTAAAAACATATTAACTAATCGGTTAAGCTTATCTAGCTCATCGGCTTGCAGGTAATTTTTAGCTATTACCACATCGGCTTTACGCACACGATTGCCCGAAAAATTGGTCAGGTTCATATTTGGCAGATCAGGGTTTGCTCGCTCTATCACTAACTCTGCGGCCGTAAACCCGGTGGCGGCGTAAAATAGTTTATTTTGCACCTCAGCAAACAATAAACCGGTGTCTTTTTCATTGGCACGATAATCGTCAGATAAAGCAAATAAATCACGCACTTTCTGATAAAAGCGCTTTTCTGACGAACGTATGTCGCGAATACGTTTAAGCAACTCATCAAAATAATCCCATTTGGGGTCTTTAAGTCGCTCATCATCCATCGCAAACCCTTTGCTTAAATACTCGCTTAAGGTGCGAGTTGCCCATTGCCTAAATTGCGTGCCTCGGGTTGAGCGAACACGGTAACCTACAGCAATAATCATTGGCAGTGCATACAGCTGGGTAAGGTACTCTTTACCATCTGCCGCAGTTGTAAACTTAGAGTTGACAACTGCGGCCTCAGACAGCTCATTCTCTGTTAATACGCTTTTTACGTGCTTGCTAATATTTTGCTTACTGGTTTGATATAGCTGCGCTATTTCAAGTTGTGTAAGCCACACATTACCATCCAGCGTGCGTAGCACAAACTGCGACTGCCCATCATCAGTGGTGTAAAGAATGAGTTCATCTGTCATAGGTCTATATACTCCTTTTTATAGCTAGTTCACGCTAACTAGCTGCCTACCTGCAATTATCGGGCTGTGTTAATTTGTCTCAGCAATGCGAATACCCGCAGGGTCGCCCGTAGGCAAAAAGATTTGAATAGTGCGAGGTCGCTTTTGCGTGATCACGCGACCTCCTTATCATCCACTTTTACTCTGCGCTTGCCTGTTAATAGTTGCTGCATCAGCGCTTTTTTCTCTTGTTTTAGGTCTGCGAGTTGTTGTTCTAATAACTCGATTTCTTGGTCTGCATTAACTAATACAGAGGCAATTTTTTGTTGCTCTTCATCACTTGGTCTAAAAACTGGACAATCCAACACCTCATCTTTGCGAAGATTTGTTTGTTTTACACCATCGTCAAATTGTAAGTAATAGCTATTTCTGTTTAAGGTGTAATATAAAAAGATTGAGTTGATTGATTTTGGACGAAATCTAGCAACACGCTGATTTACAGTGAATTTTTCAGAAGTATCCACGTACAAACATTTTGCAATAGCCTTTCCATTTGGCACATCACTCATGACCATTAAAACATCTCCCACATTAGCTAAGCAAAAGGCGGAGTCAGTAGTTTTTTTCACGAGTCCATCAGATGAAATATATTTAGAATTTACGACTAAGTATTTGCCATCTTCAACAATATGCTTTTCGTGACCTTTACCGTTATTAAATTCAACGACATCAGCCAACTTAACTTCTTCCCACTCTCCCTCAAACGGTTTACCTGAATCATCAAGTAGGCGCTTTCTTTGGGTATGAGCGCCCGTGAGCAGTTGTTGCATTAGGGCTTTTTTCTGCTGTTTGCTGTTGTCGATTAGGCGCTCAGTGGTGCTAATCGCTTTATCCCACGTAGATAGGATTTTGGCGATTTTGCGTTGTTCTGGGAGTGGTGGAAGTGATATATCCAATCTAGCAACATTCTTATGTCCAACGTGAGGTTGTCCTGCCGGATTGAATAGCCTTTTAAGCATTCGCTCACGAGCGTCACTGTTTAGATATACCCAAAGGAACCCTTTGTCTAACTTATTAAGTTTTGAGCTTTTAACTGCTATTTTAAATGCATTGTTACACAATACACCTTCCTTCGCCTGATAAACGCTACCCGATGTGTTTCCAGTATTAACCATTACAATATCACCACTGAGTAATAGCTTATTTGGATATACATCCTTCACATAAACGGGAAACTTGTCTGTGAATAAATCTCTAATATAGATATATCTGACATATCCATCTTGCGGCTGTTTGATAGTATCTTTATCAGCTATTTGTACACCTTGTGTAAAGTCACATAAATTCCCTAAGCGGGTTTGTTCAAATTCACCCATGATTTTCCTCCCGACTTTTCATTCCATTAGGCACCATAACCCAGCTCCTTTAAATAGCCTTCCATTTCCGCTTCCAGTGTTTTTAACTCGCTTTGTAACTGGACACGCTCTGTGCGTACTGCCACTAAATCAATTTCAGCTTCTTCTTCAAAGGTATCAACGTAACGAGGGATGTTTAGGTTAAAGTCGTTCTCTTTGATCTCATCAAAACTGGCTAGGTAGGCGTATTTATCAACGCTTTCACGAGCCTTGTAGGTGTCGATAACTTTTTGAATGTTGTCTGCCGTTAACTGGTTTTGGTTTTTGCCTGACTTAAACTCACGACTGGCATTAATAAACAATACGTTTTTGTCGGTCTTGTGTTTTTTGAATATCAAGATGGCGGCTGGAATACCTGTGCCAAAGAACAACTTTTCTGGTAAACCAATCACGGTATCGAGCAAGTTTTCTTCAATTAGTTGTTGGCGGATTTTGCCTTCGCTTGATGCTCTAAATAACACACCATGCGGCACGACCACACCCATGCGACCTGTTTCGGGTTTTAGCGTTTCAATCATGTGGCTGATAAACGCATAGTCGCCTTTGGTTTTTGGTGGAATACCACGTCTAAAGCGCCCATAAGGGTCGTTGCTGGCATCATCATGCCCCCACTTATCCAAACTAAACGGCGGGTTGGCGGTTACGACATCAAAGTGCAATAAGCCGTTGCCGTCTTTATCAAGTAGCAGTGGGTTACGAATGGTGTCGCCCCATTCAATGCGGTGGTTGTCTTCACCGTGTAGGAACATGTTCATTTTGGCGAGTGCCCATGTTGAACCTATCGCTTCTTGCCCAAATAAAGCGTATTTTTTAGAGCCAGAGTTTTTGCGCACCATAGCGCCACATTTAAGTAGCAGTGAGCCACTGCCTGTACACGGGTCACATATTTGGTCGCCCTCGACTGGCTCTAAAACGGTTGCCAAAAGAGTTGAGACCTCAGGCGGGGTGTAGTATTCACCAGCGGTCGCGCCACTGCCAGCGGCAAAGTGTTTAATAAGGTATTCATAGGCGTTACCGATAATATCTAAGCTGCCTACACGCTCTGTGCTTAGGTTTAAAATGTCTTTACCAAAGTCTTCTAGTAAGTGGCGTAGTAAATCGTTCTTTTGTTTTTCTTGGCCTAAGCGGTCGGTGTTAAAGCTAATGTCTTGGAATACGTTTTTAAGCTTACTGCCGTTGGCTTCTTCCAGTGCGTGTAAGGCTTTATCGATGCGCTCACCGTTACCTGCTTCATAACGCTTTTCGTATAAATCCCAAAAACTTGCGCCTTCTGGTAGTACAAAACGCTGTTTCGACATCATGGCGTGGATCAGCTCTGGATTATCACCATATTGCGCAACGAGTTTGTTGTATTCGTCTTTATACACGTCAGAGATGTACTTTAAAAACAGCATGGTCAAGATGAAATCTTTATAAGTATCGGCACTAATCACACCACGGAAGGTGTCACAAGCGGCCCATACTGCTTTGTTGATATCGTCCTGATTGATTTGGTTGGTTGTGGTCATATTTTTTAAGTCCTTATTATTAATTTTTAAATCTGTTTTGTTTTAGGCTCTCTTTCAAACGCATGAGCTTTCAAGTGCGTGAATAGCAATGGCTTCTAGTTGTTGCTGTCTATTTTCAATCAGCTTTTGTAATACTTTTTGCTCTCTAACAGCGCAGCGGTGCATTGCAGCGAGTTGTTTTTGTTTCTCAAACTTAAGCACCTTAATGGGCACATTCTCTAATACTTGCCTGCGAATACTTAGGTGCATTGAACCCTCGGCAGTCGCTTTGAAATAACGCTGTGCAGGTTGTTGGTTGAGTTGCCAGCACAAGAAATCGGGCACGATCACATCTTTAAACTCAGGCTTTAAACGCACCATAAAAAAGTGTGGTGAGCAGAGTGTGCGCTCTAATACCTGTTCTACTAATACGCTGTAATGTTTTGCCCCTTTAGCGACAAATAACACATCGCCATTTTGTAACCAGTCGGGTTGTTTCTTCGTATTTAATACGGTTTCAACCATAGTGTATTGATTGATATCACCTGTTGGCTCGGTATCCCTTACCTGAACAACATTTACGTCACCATTGTCGTATTGCTTCACCGTGCCACGAAAAGGGTGGCCTAAGCGGATATCGGCAATATCACTCAGGCGCAGCTCTTCAGTAGCTTGGCGCATTTTTGCATTCATGAACGTTAAACCTTGGTTGTGTTCAGTAAACCGATTTGCTCAAAAAGTAAATAAACGCCAATGGGATATGACCAACTGGCGTTACAAAATCGGAATTAATTTAATGAAAATTATTGTGGCTGACATTGTTGGCTAGGTCAATTTATTTTTGCAGTAATCAAATACTGCAATTTGTTGTTGACACCTTAAATGCTCATGCGTATATTTTGCAGTATTGTAATGGAGCATTTAATTTGAGTGGCAATTATCCCAAAGTTGTAAAACAAACTGTAAATTTAGGCAGCCTGCCTTACGTATCGAATGTTGATGAGGAAGGTCAACGCACTGTTGCTTTTCATGAAGATCACATTGTTGAACGTTTCCCTAGAGTGTTATCGCTGGTTCGAATTCAGGACGCTCTCGAAATCAATTTATTCTTAGAGCACCGCTATAAAGGGCTTTTTATGCCGCCTAAACGTGGCGGTAAAAAGAACCCTCTTGGTGGCGTGTCGCTTATTACTGTGCAGTCATTAGCCAATTCGATGAGTTTGTTTTTGCAATGGGTTGAGAAGAATAACGTGGACTGGCATGAGGTTTATGCCGTAAGTGACAGTGATAAAGCGAAATATTGGCTTCCTGTGTACCGTTATCGCAAGCACCTTATAGAACAAGTGATTGCAAAGGATATCGACCGAGATACAGCAAACCTATACATCAACCATGTTAGGCAGTTTTACGAATGGGCAAGAAAGCAACGCAGAATTGATAAAGTGCCATTCAAATATAAAACCAAGGTCATTAAGAAAAAGCGCAAAGATGGCGGTTTAGATTTGCTGTTTACCGACTACGGGAGTGAGGAAAAAGGCTTTACCATTACCACGACTGATTTGCTGATCCCTAAAAAGTATAAGCAAAAGAAATCAGGCGATGCAGGTTTATCACCATACAGCCAAGATGAATTGAAGCTGCTCTATGCCAGCAAGGAACTAACAAAGCAAGGTGCTAAATTGAGAGTAGATTTAGCCGTGCAATGCGGCTTGCGAGCGGAAGAAATTGCCACTTTTACTGCGAGTCATGTTGTTGATCCTGCCTTGGATAATAAAGCAATTTATTACGTAACCATAATCGGCAAGTACGACAAAGAGCGCACGATAATGGTATCAAAAGGCTTGATGACATCACTTTGGCAATATCGTAACGGCAAAGAACATCAAGAAAGATTAGCTAAGTGGCAGCTTGAACATGGAAATTGTGATGATGCTCCACTGTTTCTTAATCGCTCTGGTGATTTTATGTCTCGTAAATCTATCGGCAATGTGATCTCAAAAGTGCGTAAGGAATTAGCGCCATTCGGGAAAACACTAAAGCGTGATTTTCATGATTTACGTTCAACTTTTGCAACAAACCTTGCTGGCTTTCTGATCCATAAGGATCTGCCCATTGGCTTTGTGCAATACAAGCTAATGCAGTTGATGGGCCATGCGGATTTTTCAACGACTCAGAAGTACATCAATTTCGCTAGATCACTGACATTTGATAAGCAAATGGCGAGTTGGGTAGATAAATTATTTGGTGAGTTTGTTGCTCCACTACAAGAAGATGCATTTAATGCCGAGCAATCAGGAGATGCAGATGCTTGATACCGTGCTTGATTTGTCACAGTTAGAAGAGCAGCTAGGCAGTTGTTTAACGGACGAAAACTGTAAACGGATTAAACAACACATTGGCTTTCTAAAACGGCTGTTGCTGCGCCATTCAGTGTTACGAAACCATTGCCAGAGCTTAATACAAGATGTTCACTCGCTATTTCGAGACGACTATTGGCTTAAATTAGAGGCCTTAGCACAAAGTATACCCCACAAAGATGACTTGATGTTCAGGGTCTGTTTATTTCACTTTGCAAGTGCAATTACCAAGGTAAATTCAAGACCTAGCAGCGTTTTTGTATTTGATACAAACATTGATTTATTGCATTGGTATCGGAAAAGCTTTCGCTTAGGTAAAGAGCTTAACGATGCCATAAGTGCATGGGGTCAGCAGTCAATGCTTGCAAGAAGTACCACTCTCTCTAACGCACAAATGGCGCAAAAATGTTTACAGCTGCTGTGTGAAGCAGCTCCATCAGTCGCTGAGCAACTTTATGAGTATGGCTTTCTATGGTTTAACTCAACCATGCACTTTAGACAGGTTTTTAACGAATACCCGATTAAAGATAAACACTGTGTACTTCAGTCGGCATTATTCTCGGTGCTTAACGCATTTAAGCCAGATCATTTTCAAGTTATTCGGATCACTATTAATGATAAATGCATAGACGTTACTGATTTAAACGATATTGAGCCACTGTTGGTTGAACAGCTTCAAGCGCTTGCTAATTCCGATAAATTTAAAGGTGAGCTAGAGCATGATGTTGTGTCAATGACTAGGCGCTTTATGGCTATTGTGAGTAGCATTCGAATAGTCGCTGAGAAGAACAAGTGTGCTTTTGTTGATGAAGGGCTTGATGGCTTCAAGAAAGATGAATTTGCTTTGCTTAAAGAAGCTAAGACATTACTAAGAAGAGATCAATTCACTGAGTTGCTTATACTGCTAGAGCTGCACTTTGGGCATGAGGTTCATCGCCATGATTACGTTGATCATTTGCTGCCTTTTTATTTTGAAAAGGAAAAGATGTTTCGTCACATTAATTACTTTGAATTAGTGAAACAGTGCCCTGAAATTGAGAATGAGCTATTAGAAATCCATCATTCTGAAACCGAACTTTTGCCAGAAAAAAACTATGGCATGGTTACTTTGCATGGCCGCTTCATCACTCTTAATCGAATTTTGGTGAAATTTGTATTACCTGATTATACAGAGCAACTTAAGAAGCATGGTTTTAAATGCCTCAGCTTAAACAAAAACCAAATACAAAAAAGTGTTTTTCAACGCATTCAGTCAGGTGTTAAAGGAAAAACCATAAGCTTAAGAACGGGCACGTCTTATTTTGAAACAATAAGATGGGTAATGGCAATTACAGGACAGACTGTGGTTGAGGCTTACAAACTGTCGTTTAAGCGCTATCAACGTCACGCCAGAAGAATGAAAATTGAAGATTTATACAGTGACGATGAATTAAAAGAACTGATCTTTTATATTGAAAAAGGGATTAAGGAAACGGATAACGTTAAACAATTAATCGCATTATATTTTGCACGCATCCAAGTTAAAAGCTGCTGGAATACGTCACCTATGACGGACATAGAACTCAGTGATATCACGGAAGTTTCTCTGCCAACCGCTAAAAAAAGTATTACAGTGTTGATCCAAAAACCGAGAAAAGGTTACGACACCGATACCTATTCACTAGATGGGCGAACTGTAAATAGTGTGATGCGTGACATAGTTCATGTAAGAGATACTTTGACCAACAGCTATCGCTACCTTGCGGATACACATACACGGCAATATCTATTTATCTCCAAAGAAAAAACCAATGTAAGTCGTGTATTGGCAGGCAATATCATTGCTTATATCAAAACTATTTTAAAGCGACTTGGTTGCACAGTTGATTATGATTCGATGCGCATTCGCAAGAATGGTGCAAATCACCTTTACCGTGAAGTAGCAAAGCAAATGCGTGCTTATGAATCAGCAAAACTTCACACCTTCGATACGTTCATCAAGCACTACCAACGAGTGAGTGAAGAAAAAACACAACAAACATTGCACACGGCAGTAGATGTGATGCAGCGTTATTTTACTGGTCGAGAAATTGACCCGAAAATTAAGGTGTTAATGGTTGATGACGGTAGCACTCAAAAAACGCCCACAGGTGAGTGTGCATCGCAAGGAAACGATTCAGAAGCGTCACAATACGGTAAAGAACATCGGCGTCTATCGGGCAGTAAAGACAATGGATGGTGTAGTGACTTTTTGGCTTGTGTGTGGTGCAAGCATTTTAGAACAGTAGCAGACCCAGACCATGTTTGGCAGTTGCTTAGTTATCGTGATTATGTTTTGGCAGATATGTCGGCCAGTATTTCTGATATTGAAAATAATGAATTTCAGCAGGAAGCGATTACTGCATTGCATCAGCGAGTTGATGACATACTAGAACAAGTAGCAATTAAAAACCCGATGGCAGTGACTAAGGGAAAGGAGCTGATGGCGGAAAGAGGAATGCATCCGTTTTGGGCATTTGCAGTAACGTCAGTTAAGAATGTGGGAGATATTTTATGACAGGAATTTCAGCTGCTGTAGATGCCTGTTTAAAGATTGATGGGCTTATTAGCATTAATCCTTATAGTTCACCGATTGATGCCGAGCTCACACCGTTGGTGCTTTGGCAATATATCCGCTCGAATAAAAAACAGATCACATTGTTCGGGGATGATTCTTGGTATTCGCAAGGCAACAATTTATCCGTAACCTTTAACGGTGTTGGGCCGAAGTATAAATATCAACTTAAAGCCCTAACACTTGGTATGTATACGCAAGGCTCAGGACAAGGCATGGAGCCTCTTGCATGGACTACGATACGTAGGAATATTGCTAACCTTAAGCGCCTTGCTAAGTGGCTTGAACGTTATGGCATTGAGAGCTTCGGTGGCTTAGATAAACTGCCAGAATTGCGTTTGCGCAATATCATATTGGACTTGGTGCAAGCGTCTGATGTAAAGAAGCATCCATCTTATGCACAGTCACTTCTATCTGCCATCTATTGGTTGAAGCTTTATTCAGTAGTTAAAAGCGAGCCGTTTTTCGATTTGATGAATGAATATTTTTTGCCATTTACCTTATTAAAAAAAGAACGCAGAAATAAACATTCAGTCATTCCGATTCAAATAATGAAGCAAGTTCTTAAGGCAAGCGAAGAGCACGTTAATGCCGTTGAGAAGATCATCGATAATTGGCACTGCCTGCAAATCAAACTCAATGATGGTGTTGAATACGCACCGAAAAAGTACCTTAAAAACTCGACATACGTTGATGGATTAAATGAGTCAGAATCTGCTGAATTAGACGAATATTATGAGCTGATTAAAAATCTTCGCAGATATGCCTTTGTGCTTGTGGTTAGTTATACAGGTATGCGTTATGGCGAAGCAATGGCACTAACTGATGATTCAGCTATTGAGCGAAACGGTAAATACTTTATCAAGACGTTGTTGTCTAAAACAACAGATGAAACCCAAAGCTTAGAATGGGTAACGAATGAAGTCACCTATCGGGCAGTAAAACTACTCACAAGAGTTTGTTCTGTTTACCGTGAACGTGCAGCCTTGCTGCTAAAGCATCACAGCGATTTATTACCACTAAAGCGTAAGTTGAATTTAGAGTTTGGTTTGAGTAATCGAACTTTGTTTGGTGTGTCACCCCATAAAAAATCCTGCGAGTTTTCATTAAATACTAAGTCGACTAAAAATGGCTTTAACAACATAAACAAAATGTTTTCGATCAGAGTTACTGAACACGATATTGCCGAGCTTGAGCGCATGGGGTGCAATTACCAATCGGTCAGCTCAAGCCATAAAAAGTTTAAGAAGCCATACAAAGTAGGCGATTTATTCAACTTTACGGCCCATCAATTTAGACATACCTTTGCATGGTTTATTGTTGCAAATCGTTTGGGTGATTTAGACGATATTAAGTATCAGTACAAACATTTAGAGAGCATGATGTCGTTGGTATACAGCCAACGGGGATATGAGTCTATGGAGGAGTTAATTGGGCTAACCGAAAGCTTCTCTGAGTTTATGATATCGCAAGCAATGGAAGATATGGTGGGTGCAGCACAAGACGGCACGCTTGCTGGGAAAGGCGGACAAAACTTTATCGCCAAATTAACTGAGATACTGGCTGATGACCTGACCACCGGAAGCACCCCTCACTTTAAAAATATGGAAGAGTTGATCACGTTTGCTGCTAAGCATACCAACAACTTTAGAGGCGTGTCACATGGGTACTGTACTAAGGGGTCGGAATGTAAAGTTCGTAATGCAGCAGATCCAAGCCACTGTGTATGGTGCGATAGCTACATTGCAACACCTCGACATCTACCCCACTGGCTGGTTGTTAAAAAGCGATGTGAATCGCAATTAGCTGCATTTGAAAAATTTCCGTCAGAGATAAAGCAGCGATTAAAAGCCTTTAGTACGGCATTAAATGACAACCTTGAAGCCGCCAATATCATCATTGACCAGTTAACGATAAAAGTGAAGGAAGCCTAATATGAGCGAATCATTTGAGATCACAACGGCAGATCGAATTGATATGGCTTTGTCTGAAATGGCAGCTAATAACGAAAAAATTAACGTTAGCCAAGTAGCTAAACGATTAGGAATTTCAAACTCTGCTATTTACAAGTTCAACCCTGAGAAAATCCCGGATATTCAGACTGCGCAAAAGCGTCAGAAAAATAAAGCAGAGGCTATTGCTGTTGGTACTGAAAATGAGCAGCTTAAGAAAGAGGTTGAATCGTTAAAAAAATCGAATCTTGATTATAAAGCGCTCGCTGAGGATTTGAGAACGCAAAATGAGTCATTGTGGGAGCACATTCAGCAGGTTTACAATATGTACGATGAAGTATTAGCTGAACGCAATGGCTTTGCAGAACGGCTAAAACACGGACTCTAAATATTCATAATTGAATTAACAATCATGAGATATTTACTATGAGTAAAAATACAAAGAAAATATCCAAAAATTAGCACAAAGGCAGCTAAAACATTAACCGATCCTAATGTGAGTAAGTCTTAACTTAATCTGTCAGGTGTGATTTTTAGATTTTGATCAAATCTGATAGTCGCATATGTGCCATGAGCGGTCATTCAAAAAATAAATGGCAAAAGGCAAGACGCGACCCCATGTTCCGTTTTTCTTGTCCTCTTGCGAAACATTATAGAAAAAGAGCTTCAAGTGAATTATTCACAAAGAGGTTTAGAGGCGCTGCGCTTTAGAGTTATCAACGTAGGTTGGTTTGAGCGCAGCGAAACCCAACGAAAAAGCCCCAACCAATTAGCGTCAATATTTTGCATGAACGGCTGTCTTGCATCGAGTGGTTGAACTCACAGCCAATAGCGGACATTAAAGCGTAACTCGTTTCTGCCCCAAAATGAGTTAACGTAATTGCTCTGATTTTCTGTATATAAATCAAGTTTAATCCTTATTTCATTGAAATATAACACTACTTGTTTAGTATTAAATATGTACAGCGTGTCACTTGTAGAAACAACTTAAAATAGCAGTATGAGTTTGCTGCAAGCGAGGATAAAAAATTACTGGTTATTAAAATCAGTTTTTTCAAGGAGAAAGTGATGTTTAAGTATTTTATGGTCTGTATGGCCATACTTGTTTTTAATCTACCCAGCAATGCTGCTGATAAACCCAATGTGCTTGTTATATGGGGTGATGATGTTGGCATGTGGAATATTAGTGCCTACCATCGCGGTATGATGGGAGGAAGTACTCCTAACATAGATAGCATCGCCAATGATGGCATGATATTTATGGATCACTACGCACAAGCTTCTTGTACCGCAGGGCGTGCAGCATTTATCACAGGTCAGTACCCGATACGTACAGGACTTAGTACGGTAGGTCTTCCAGGTGCTCCGCAAGGCTTGCAGAAGAAAGATCCAACACTCGCAACTATGCTTAAATCCAAAGGTTATGTAACAGGTCAGTTCGGCAAAAACCATTTAGGTGATCTTGATGAACACTTACCAACTAATCATGGTTTCGATGAGTTCTTTGGTATTCTGTATCACCTCAACGCAGGTGAATATGTTGAGCAGCAAGATTATCCGCAAGACGCTAAAACACAAGAAAAATTCGGCTTAAAAATGCGTGGTGTGATCCACTCTAAGGCACTAGGTAATGGTAAGCAAGAAATTAAAGATTTAGGGCAGTTTGGTAAAGAACGTCAGCGTAACCTAGATCAAGAGGTACTTGTAGAATCAAAACGTTTTATTCGTGATGCTGTAAAACAAGATAAGCCTTTCTTTGTTTGGCATAACACCACACGTATGCACTATCAAACTAACTTAAATAAAGATTATGATGGTAAGACTGGTTATGGCTTATACGCTGATGGTATGGCCGAAATGGATGATGATGTGGGCGAATTGCTTAACTTGCTTGATGAGTTAAAAATCACAGACAACACGATAGTGATGTTTTCGACTGATAATGGCGCAGCATCAAACTCTTGGCCTGATGGTGGTAACCAACCATTCCACGGTGAAAAAGGCGTTGGTGGCTGGGAAGGTGGTTTCAGAGTGCCATTAGTCGTAAAGTGGCCTGGTCACATTCCTAAAGGTGTAAGTACTGGTGAGTTCATGACAATGGAAGATTGGATGCCTACAATTATGTCATGGGTGGGAGATAAAGACCTCAAAGCTAATTTATTGAAAGGCACCAAAATTAATGGTCAAAGGTATAAAGTGCATTTAGATGGCTTTGATCAAAGTGATATCTTACTAAAAAACGGTAAAACAAAGCGTAAAGAGTTTTATTATTTCACCGAAACTACTTTCCATGGCATGCGTTATGGTGATTGGAAGCTTATTTTCACTGAGCAGAACCACTGGTTTAGATCAACGCAAAATGCACTTACTTCTCCTTACATTATTAACTTAAAAATGGATCCATTTGAACGCTTTATTGATGCTCGGGGTTATGATGAATGGGCAGAAAACCGTAGTTGGATTTTAGGCCCCGCAGGTAATCAAATTTCAGAATTTGTGAAAACCTTTAAAGCTTTCCCACCAAGTCAAGAAAGTATGTCTGTACAGGTTGGAAGTGTCGCTGAAATGATTTCACAGCAAGCACTCAATCGTTAGTAATGATTTAAATCACAGATTACAAATAAGAAGAGCTCCAGACTAATGCCGCTCACTTAATGTGAGCGGCATTTTTTTAGAGATAATACCTAGGTCGTTTTTCAAGTTTCATGAAATACTCTTTCTTGCGATGTTTCATCGGATTCTTACATATTGAAAAGATTGTTCAATTGAACTAGCAATTGATTTTTAAATTGGTCGGTATTAAATTGTAATGCTCAGCTTTTTTACACAACAAACATAAATTTTCTATTACTAGTTGTTTAGATTTAAATCTTTAATCGTCTAAGAAAATTAAAACTGTCAACGGTAGTTGTTGAAACAAAACAGTCTTCGTTCTAACTTATATTTGTCCATTAACGAGTGAGTAAATTGCAAAACTTGCGCATTGCTTCTGCCCCAAAGTGAGTAAAAGTAAATGCTCTAAAGACTGCTTAGAGCGAGTTACGGACATTGAACATATGCTGGTGAACGTGGATATTCTAATATTTTACAGTTAAAAAAAAATGTCTCAACAAAACTAATGGACTTGTAGCCATTAAAGTATGATGAAATCTACCCGAGAAAAGAGTCCTAATATTCAGAGTAATATTGCGTGTAGTGCTGTAAATCATTTTTTCAGTTTTTCTTAAGTAAATCTTAAGGTTTGCCTGATATTTTATTAAGACACTTTTTATTTAGCCGATAGGTTTCTTTAATTGCTTGACTTATCGGTGATTAATTTGCAAATTTATTATCGCTAATAACTAAAAAACAGGGATTTATATATGTTATCAGTTGTACTTCCTGCCAAAGACGAAGCCGAAAATATTGGCCATCTTATTGAAGAAATTCATACCAGCCTTGCTGATTTATACCCGTTTGAGATTATCGTTGTCGATGATGGCTGTAGTGATAGTACCTTTGAAACCGCCCTCGAAACTGGAAGAACATTAGGCTGTGATGTAAAAGCTATCAAACATGCCTACAGTGTCGGACAAAGCACAGCGATTGTGTCGGGTGTGTTACAGGCGAAATACACCTTGATGGCGACCCTTGATGCCGACGGACAAAACGATCCGGCTGATTTGCCTAAATTAGTTGAGCGCGCTCAACAAATAGAAGCCGCTAATTTTTGCGTAATTGGCTACCGTAAAAACCGAAAAGACACGCCTTGGAAACGTTTTCAGTCGCGTTTTGCTAATAAATTCCGCGATGCTATTTTACATGATGGTGTGCCAGATACCGGCTGTGGTTTGAAAGTAGTGCCCACAGCCACATACCTAAGGCTACCACACTTTAACCATATGCACCGTTATATTCCTGCTTTGGTCAAACGTATGGGAGGCGAAGTGCAAGTGCAAGAAGTGAACCACCGCGATCGTGAACATGGTCTATCAAAATACACGGCTTGGAATCGAGCTTGGGTCGGTATTGTTGATGTATTAGGCATGATGTGGCTTATTCGTCGTGGCAAAGTGCCAATGGTTAATGAAATTCAAACGAGTAACACTAGTGACGATTAACAGGCTCGCTAAATTTATTGTTAGTTTGTCGTTATTTATTGCGATAGCGTTTGCAGTTCAACAAGGTTTTTTTGAACATATCGCTGACAGTAACTGGGTCGCTAAGTTTGTTAAAGAACAAGGCAAACAAGCCGTTGTTGTATTGATGGCGATGGGGGCTGCCTATGCCGCTCTTGGTGCGCCACGCCAATTGTTAGCGTTTGCGTTTGGTTTTGCTTTTGGGGCTGTTGAAGGGGCACTTTTAGCGTTAGTAGCAACAGAGCTCGGTTGTATTTTGTCATTTTACGCCGCCAAATGGTTGTTTCGCTCAAGCTTGCAACGCAAATTTAATAAAAGTTTAATGAAATTTGAACGCTTGGTTAAAGACAATACCACCTTAAAGGTATTGATGATTCGGTTGTTACCTATCGGCAGTAACTTGTTTACTAATGTCGCAGCTGGAGCAACTACAGTACCGGCTCAGGGGTTTTTTCTTGGTAGCTTTATTGGCTACATTCCACAAACCTTAATTTTTGCCTACGCTGGCGCTGGAATTGGTTTATCAGAGCACGAAAAAATACTCATCAGTATTGCGCTGTTTATTGTTTCATCGGTAATTGGCTCACTGCTTTATCGCAGTCAATTTCGTCGTAAAGTACAAGAACTATAAAGAAGTTAGGTTATGAAAAATATAATAAAAACCTTCGAACAAGATGATTATTACGCCGTCTTAAAAATCTTACTGGCCTTTGCCGCTGTTATTATTTTATTAGGTATTGGTATTCGTTCACCGTGGCCTGCTGATGAACCTCGATTTGTTGAAGTAGCCAGAGAAATGGTTGCCACTGGCAATTGGCTATTTCCAATGCGTGGCGGTGAATTTTATCCTGATAAACCACCAGTTTTTATGTGGTCAATCGCTCTTTTTTATTCACTTATTGGCAACCTAAAACTGGCATTTTTACTGCCAAACGCCATCTGTGGCTTGATCACTTTATTTTTGGTGTATGATCTTGGGGCAAAACTCCATAGTGTTCGCGTGGGTCGCAATGCCGCTTTACTTTTATTAATTACACCACAATTTTTGATCCAAGCTAAAGCTGCCCAAATTGATGCGATGGTGATGTGTTGGATAACGATTGGTTGTTATGGCTTTATCCGTCATTTCATTTTAGGGCCCAATTGGCGCTGGTATTTTATTTCGTGGGCATTTATGGCGCTCGGCATTATTACTAAAGGGGTAGGTTTTTTACCTGTACTCATGTTTATTCCCATCATTGCTTATCGCTTGGCGAATAAAGACTATTTTAAAGGCAGGCTCACCTTCGCTTGTTGGTTAGGTTTTGTGCCCTTTTTCTTGGTGTTGGCGGCTTGGTTTGTACCGATGATGATTACGGTGGCAGAGCAAGCGACCCCTGAATTAATTCAGTACAAAAACAATATTCTGTTCAAGCAAACGGGCGAACGGTACGCCAATGCCTGGCATCACCTTGAGCCTTGGTATTATTTTATTGTTAGTGTAATTCCCGTGATGTGGTTTCCATTACCAATTTTATTGTTGAGCTCGCTAAAGCATGTTTATCACAAATTAAAAACAGATCCAGTATTGATGATATTGTTTGCTTGGGTTGTGCTTGTGGTGTGTTTTTTCAGTATTAGTCCGGGCAAGCGCGGGGTTTATGTGTTACCTGCATTGCCGATGTTGTCGCTGTTTACCACCATTGCTTACCATGAAGTTAAACTACCGTTATGGTTTAACCGCATCAGCAAAAGCATTTTATGGTTAATTGCTATTGTGCTTGTTGTCGCTTGCATTGGTTTATTAACGGGTCATAAAAAATTAGTGAAACCATTAACCGCATACCCTGAAATGATCCCGTGGGCGGCAGGTTTAGCGTTTATTTTAGCAGCGATATGGTTAGTTAGTTTATGGCGATTACGGTCGAAAAACGCCTTTTTTAATTTAGGAATGGTAATTGTCGCTTCTTGGTTAATAGTGAGTACCTTAGGATATTGGCTAGCCGAGCCCCTGCGCACACCCAAACATGTTATTGAAGAAGTGGAAAACACCTTAGGTCAGCATGGTGAGCGCGGTGAACTTGGGTTAGTGAAATTTAAAGAGCAATTTTTATTGTTTTCACAATTACCAATAACGCATTTTAGTTACCTAGCAACGGATGAAGAAGAAGAGCGTAACGCATGGCTATGGATGGGCGAGAAGGCGGGTCGATTTATTTTAGTGCCAGATGATGCCAACTTAACGTGTTTCGATGTGTCTAACGGGCAAGATATGGGCTACGCTCACAGGCAGCACTGGTTATTATTAAGTGCTAAGCAAATGGCAGAAAACTGCCAAGCGCCAAAAGTTATTAAGCGTTTTAGTGTTCCTAGAGAAGCGTATTAATGAAAATAGCTGTAGTAGGAGCAGGTTTTGTTGGTTTGTCTAATGCCATTTTACTTGCTCAGCATAATAAGGTGGTTATCTACGATATCGTTCCAGCGAAAGTAGATTTAATTAATAGTCGTAAATCTCCCTTTGTCGATAAAGAAATAGAAGCTTTTTTATTTAAAGATGATCTCGATTTTGTTCAGTCACTTGAAAGCGCGTTAGGAATTAAAGCCAAGAAAAATTTTATGCCGATGCAAGCGGGCGATGTTTACCAAACCTTTGCAGATATTGATGACTTATTTAATGTTACTGGCTATAAGCCTAAAATGAGTGTTGAACAGGGCGTTAATAACTTTGTTGACTGGTATCGTGAATTTTATGGTTAAGTGATTTATCTATCCATTTTTGCATAATAGTGACATCTAGAGATGTCCGCCTATATTTCTAATATCAGTAATTATCTGCTGTAATCAAACAGGACACTTTGATAATGGAATATTATCCAATACTATTCATCAAGGTCCGTTCATGGCACAAAACCGACCTCAGTCTCTAACTCATTTTTGTCCAAAAATGAGTTTGATCGACCGTCTGCTTCTCGCTCATGGCTGTCTGTCAGATGAAGTCTAAACCTATTCATTTAATCTGTAAGTTCAGATATGAGCTAGTACACCTAATGCTGTTAACACCAAGCGACTTTGTCGTATCTTAATTACCAAGCGATTCTGTCGTAATCACACTAGTACACCTAATGCATCTAATACTGCTAAAAATTAGCAAGTTCGGTGTTATCTCAATTCAATAGTAAGCGATAGATTTAGTAACAAAACTGCATTTTACACCTCATTTTTTCATTATCTATGGAGTAAATTTCTCAAAAACTGTTACCATTATTAAAATGAATAAATACAATGTGGTAACACTTTGTCACTTATTGAAAACGACATTATTTATACTCCGCAAATGGTATCTAAATTACTAGCAAAATTAGTAACTTTAAATAACCCGCACATTAAATCGGTTTACGATCCCACCTGTGGCTCTGGCTCATTGTTGTTGCGTGTTGCAAAAGAAGCTAATAACCCCGATTTAAAGTTTTACGGACAAGAGCAAAACCCAAGTACTTACAACCTAGCCCGTATGAACATGATTATGCACGACGTGCATTACACAAAGTTCGACATTCAAAACGACGACACGTTAGAAGTTCCCGCACACCTTGAGCAACGCTTTAGCGCCGTAGTCGCTAACCCGCCATTTTCGGCGGACTGGTCTGCCAACCCACTACACATGAATAACGATCGCTTTGCCGACTACGGTAAGCTGGCACCAAAAGGTAAAGCCGACTTTGCTTTTGTACAACACATGATCCACCAGCTTGACGACAACGGCACAATGGCGGTGGTGTTACCGCACGGCGTGTTGTTTCGTGGTGCGGCCGAAGGGCATATACGCAAACACCTTATTAAAGAAAAAAACTACCTTGATATGGTAATAGGTCTACCTACTAACATATTTTTTGGTACGTCTATTCCTACTTGTGTATTGGTGCTAAATAAACACCGTAAAGCCGACGATAACGTATTGTTTATAGATGCCAGTAATCACTTTGAAAAAGGCACTAACAACAACGTAATGCGTGAGGAAGACTTACAACGTATTTTAAATGCCGTAAGCAAACGCGAGTTCATTGATAAATATGCCTTTACCGCAACACAAGCAGATTTAGCAGAGAACGACTACAACCTTAATATTCCGCGTTATGTAGACACCTTTGAAGATGAAGAGCTTGTTGATTTGAGTGAAGTAGCAAAACAGCTAATTACAAATGATAAAGCGATGTTTGAAACAGATAAAACAATTGCCGGCTTTTGTGATGAGTTAGGGATTGATATGCCTTTTGGAGCGGTAAATGAATAAGTTAGTTCCAAAACTAAGGTTCCCGACTCCCTTAGTGAAATACAAGCGTTTTCGATTTGGTGACTTAGTTTCAATCAAAAGTAATAAATTTAACCCCGCTATTGAAAGTTTTGTATACCCTTGCATCGAACTTGAACACATTTCACAAGGAACTGGTATCTTGTTAGGTAGTGTTGCAAGCGATACGGTAGCAAGTCAAAAAAATAAGTTTGGAGCAGGTGATATTTTATTTAGCAAGCTTAGGCCTTACTTAAAAAAATATGCCATGCCGACTTTTACAGGTATTTGTTCGAGTGAAATATGGGTCATGAAGACGAACTCACTTTTGGAACACTCATACTTATATCAATACATTCAAACCGATAAGTTTATATACGAAGCTAATAAATCATCAGGTTCAAAAATGCCGCGTTCAGATTGGGGAGTTGTATCTGAGCTTAGTTTTTATTGCCCATCAAAATTAGAACAAGAAAAAATAGCTGATTTCCTTACTTCTGTAGATACTAAAATCAGCCAGTTAACTGAAAAGCACCGCTTATTAAAAGACTACAAAAAAGGCGTAATGCAACAAGTTTTCAGCCAAAAAATTCGCTTTAAAGATGATGATGGAAACGATTTTCCTAATTGGAATGAATATGCTTTAAGGGATATTCTTATTTTACAATCTGACGCATTAAAAATGGATGATGAAGCTACTTATGAGCTGATCACTGTAAAGAGGGGGTTTGGTGGGGTTAAAAGTCGTGGACACTTTAAAGGTAAGGATGTACTTGTTAAAAACCAATTCACTATCCACAAAGGTGAGTTTGTAATATCAAAACGACAGATAGTTCATGGAGCCTGCGGGTTGGTACCTGAAGAGCTAGATGGGGCTATTGTTTCTAATGAATACAATGTATTTAGACCTCAATCAACAAAGTTAGATATTGATTACTTTAACCGCTTGTCTACAACCCTCTACATACGACGTGCATTTTTTATTAATAGTGATGGCGTACATATTGAGAAGTTACTGTTTAAAACCCAAAGCTGGCTCAAAACCAAAGTTCAGTTACCTTGCTTGAAAGAGCAACAAAAAATAGCGCAATTTTTAGAAGCACTCGATAAAAAAACAAACGCTGTTAACGAGCAAATTGAACAAACCAAGCTATTTAAAAAAGGCTTACTACAGCAAATGTTTGTGTGAGAAATAATGACTAATAAAATTAATGACAATCCAATAGCGAATATTATTGATATTCAAACTTTGCAAGAGAGCGTAGAGGTTGAGTGCAAGCTGGCTGGTGGCCGCGACGGCCATGGCGCAGTGCCTAACGATATGTGGGAAACCTATAGTGCATTTGCTAATACCCGTGGTGGCTTAATTTTATTGGGCATTAAAGAAAAAAAAGGCACATTTACAGTTGAGGGTATAACAAACCCAGTACCGTTAATTAAGAATATTTGGGATATTGTTAATAACCCCAATAAAGTGAGTGTTAATTTACTCAGCGAAAGCGACGTGCGCGTTGAAACACTTGAAGGGAAATCAGTTATTGCGATTACTGTGCCACGCGCTCCGCGTCAAAGCCGCCCTGTATTTATAAATGCAAACCCACTTAATGGGACCTATCAGCGCCGTTATGAGGCCGACCAAAAGTGTTTGCCACCGACAGTAAATAAAATGCTGGCAGAGCAAGAGGAAGTGCGTGATAACCGCATTTTAGAGCACTTTACCCTAGACGATATAGACCCCGAAAGCCTGCGTATTTATAGACAAATGTTTGTTGATGCCAAACCACAACACCCTTTTTTAGAATTGAGCGACCAAGAGTTTTTGCGTTCAATACGTGGCTGGCAAAAAGACCGCGCAACAGGCAAAGCAGGCTTAACCCTTGCAGGCCTGGTAATGTTTGGTAAGTGGGATGCGATTCAAGACGCACTACCAAGTTTTGCACTCGATTATCAAGAAAAAGACGACAGTACACACCGCTGGATAGACCGAATTTATACCGATGGTTCTTGGTCGGGAAATGCTTTTGACTTTTATCGTAAGGTCTACCGTAAGCTCACGGTAGATTTAAAAGTAGGTTTTAACCTAACCGATGGCGGGCAACGGCAAGATACAACCCCAGCGCATGAGGCTATTCGTGAAGCACTTGTTAATACCCTCGCACATGCAGACTTTAGTACCGAAAGTAATATTTTAATTGAAAAACACCCTGACTTTATCGGCTTTAGAAATGCAGGGCTTATGCGAGTGCCTGTACATGAAGCTAAAGCAGGCGGTAATAGCCAGTGCCGTAATCCCGCTATTCATCAAATGTTTTTAAATATTGGTTTGAGCGAAAAAGCAGGCTCGGGTATTCCTAAAATATACAGTAATTGTAAAGCGCAAAACTGGCAGCCCCCACATCTATACGAAAAAGACGAGTTAAACCAAACCTTATTAGAGCTGCGTATGGTAAACATGGTATCGCCAGAGTTACACCAACGCCTAATTGAAACGTATGGTGAAGGTTATAACAAACTAAGCGAGCTAAAACGCACCATTTTAATGACCGCTATCACTGAGTCATGGTTTAACCACGAGCGTATTTGTTCGCTCACTTCAGAGCATACGAGAGAAGTGACACTTGCGTTAAGCCAGTTAGTTAATGCAGGGTACTTGGAGTCGGCAGGCCAGCACCGAGGCAAGATATATCATTTAAAAGGGATAGAAGTGCCAACGCCAGACAATGAGGCTGGTAGGAACATTAGCTTTGTATTATCACCTAGTCAGGCAGCGTTGCCCTTGATTGGTAGTAAAACAATTAATGAAGTGCCGGACTTAACAGAGCCAATGCCGGAGCTTAACCCGCCAGTGCCGGAGTTAGTGCCGGAGCTCAATCCGCCAGTGCCGGAGTTCGATTTAAGTGCTTCTAACCTTTGGCTTGAACTCAAAGAAATAGCATCGTCTATTGCCAAAAATTCAGGACGTAAACAAAAGCCTGATGTACAAAAAGCGATAATTGATTTATGTACTAAGTCGGCTCCTAATTGCTTAAGGCTTAGCGATATAGCGCAGTTGCTTAACATGAATACTGATACATTGAGAAAGCATTACTTACGTGAGATGGTTAAAGAGCAGGTATTATTTTTGGCCTACCCAACAATACCGAATCACCCTGAGCAGGGTTATAAGTTACACAAAGATTAGCAACAAGCTATGAATGTATTGCATAAGGCTAGTACCAAGGAATTGTAGATATAATGACTTACCAAAGTGAACAACAATTAGAAGATAACTTAATTGCACAGCTTAGCGAGCAAGGCTTTACGCGCGTAATTTTAAAGGACAACGCCGCACTTGAGGTCAATCTTAAGCAGCAGCTTGAAAAAGTGAATAGCTGTACATTAAGCGATACTGAGTTTACGCAAATATTGGGTAAGCTTGGTAAAGGTAATATATTTGCAAAAGCCAAAATACTGCGGGACCAACTTGATGTAACACTTGATAACGGCGACAGCAAGCACTTAACTTTATTATTTGATGAGCCGCATCTAAACAGCTTCCAGGTAGCGCAACAAATAACGATAAAGGGCACGTACACTAACCGATACGATGTAACGCTATTGGTTAATGGCTTGCCGCTGGTACAAATAGAGCTAAAGCGCCGTGGTATTGAACTAAAAGAAGCGTTTAACCAGATTAAGCGTTATCAAAAGCATTCGTTTCATGCCAACCATGGTTTGTTTAACTATGTGCAGCTGTTTGTAATGTCGAATGGGGTTAATAGCCAGTACTTTTCTAACAACAGTGAAATGTCGGCTAAGCAAACCTTTGACTGGACTGATAATGAAAATAATAAAATAAGCCAGTTACATGACTTTGCCGAAGCATTTTTAACGCCTTCGCACTTAACGCATATGCTAACCAAGTACATAGTGCTTAATGAAACAGGTAAGTACTTAATGGTGCTTAGGCCGTACCAGTTTTATGCAGTAGAAGCGATTGTAGAGCAAGTTAAAACCACAACTGATAATGGCTATATTTGGCATACAACGGGCTCGGGTAAAACGTTAACCTCGTTTAAAGCGGCGCAAATTATGACCTCGCTGAGTGAGGTTGATAAAGTAGTATTTGTAGTAGACCGTAAAGACCTAGACTACCAAACAGCGCTTGAGTTTAATGCGTTTGTAAAAGGCTCTGTAGACAGCACCGACAACACCAGCATGTTGTTCCACCAGCTGTTAGATAAGCCTATGAAAGGCAAAAAGGTTAATCAAAATCGTAATACTAAGCTGGTGGTAACTACACTACAAAAGCTTAATAACGTGGTGACTAAACAGCGCTATTTAAAAGAAATGCAAAGCCTGCAGGATAAGCGCATTGTGTTTATATTTGACGAGTGCCACCGCAGCCAATTTGGTGATACACATAAAAATATTACCGAATTTTTTAATAACGCGCAGTTGTTTGGTTTTACGGGTACGCCTATATTTGCCGACAACGCCGTTGCTAAAAACTCAGTTAAACGCACCACAAAAGATTTGTTTGGTGAGTGCTTACATCCTTATGTAATTGTGGATGCAATACGCGACGCTAACGTGCTTAAGTTTGCTATTGAGTACGTTGGGCGTTACCAATACAAAGATGGCTCTAACAACAACCTGGACATTGAAGTTGAAGACATCGACACCAAAGAGCTTTTAACCTCTCCTGCGCGCTTAGATAAAATAACCGATTACATTATTTCCCAGCATAATCGTAAAACGCATAGTCGTGAGTTTAACGCTATGTTTTGTGTTTCAAGTGTGGCTGAGCTTATTCAATACTATGAGCTATTTGCAGCGAAAAAGGCACAGGGAAAACATAACCTTAAAATTGCCACCATATTTAGCTATGAGGCTAATGAAGAGGAAGAATACGAACTAGGTAATAGTGATGACCCAAGCATTAAAGAAGCCTCTGTTAAGTATTTAAATGAAGGGCAAGCCGTCAAGCTACATGGCCGCGATAAGTTAGACTTATTCATTAACGACTACAATGCTATGTTTGGTACAAGCTACTCCACCAAAGACAGTAAGTTATTTGAAGACTACTACAAAAATATATCTAAGCGCGTTAAAGCCAAAGAGATTGATATATTGCTGGTGGTGAATATGTTTTTAACCGGCTTTGATGCCCCAAAAATCAATACGTTGTACGTTGATAAAAACCTTAAATATCATGGTTTGGTGCAGGCCTTCTCGCGCACTAATCGATTATTGGGTGAAACTAAATCGCACGGCAATATAGTGTGTTTTAGAAACCTTAAAAAAGCTGCTGACATTGCTTTTACGCTGTTTTCAAACAAGCAGCCTAAAGAATATATAGAAACCCCTTCGTATAATGAGCTACTAGTCGATTTTAACGACGCCTATGGTGCGCTAATCGCAATTACGCCTACCGTTGACTCAGTTAATGCTTTACCTGATGAAGAAGCTCAGGCGTTGTTTGTGAGGCAGTTTCGTGAGCTTATGCGCTTAAAGAACATGTTAAGCAACTTTGCTGATTTTGATATGGACTCAACCGCTATGGGCGAGCAAGAGTTTCAAGATTATACGAGTAAGTATGCCGACCTTGGCAGGCAGCTACGTGAGAACTCAAGTAAAGAAAAAGTATCGGTTTTAGATGACGTTGATTTTGAACTAGAGCTACTACACAGTGATATAGTAAATGTAACCTATATTTTGCAGTTATTGCGAGAGTTACACGGCGAAGAAAGCGGCGACGAAAAAGCCCGTAAACGTCAAGTAATAGCAAACCTTATAGCCACAGATCCAACCTTATTAAGTAAAAAAGCACTTATAGATAAGTTTATGGACGAGCACTTACAAGGCATACCTGCCAGTGCTGACGTTGATGAAGAGTTTGAGCTTTATTGGGAAAAAGAAAAGCGCCTAGAGCTTGAGAGGTTTGCCCACGAGCAAAAGTTAAACCAAGATCGCCTAGAAAAGCTAGTAACGCGTTATGAGCTAAGTGACGAAATGCCACTAAGGGATGACTTTGCTGATGTACTAGAAACCAAACCCAGCCTTTTACAACGCAGAAGAATACTGCCAGTAATAACGGATAAATTTAAACACTTTGTTGATACGTTTATCGCAGGGTTTTAAAGGAGTGAGGTGTTTTTCGTAAACCGTGAACGGTTTGTTAGGGACGTATAAGAAAAAATGTTGTATTTATGAATTTCGAACGTATTTGGAGTGAGTTTACGAAAGCTATATCTTAGTGTAGCAGGGCAACGTGTATTGAAATTACACAACAAAGTATAAAAATGAGACTGTAAAGCTGATAACTTTCTGGACTAGTTTTTTCGGCCGCTACGTGCCAGAAACGGATATTGGTATCACCTCACTTGAGGCTAAAATAGCAAGGTACGAGCACAGTCACCTGTTTTTCGTTCTTTGCAGTGACTTGTTAGTACTCATTACCAAATAAATATCCAGCTAGCTATGAGCATAGCTGAAACAGAAACTAATCCGATTTTGTTTGATGTTGCTGAAAATACAGTAAAACGTTGAGTAATATGTTCAGGTTCACCGCCTTTAACATGATAAAATACGTCAAATTTTTGGATTATAGGATTTGTACCAAGCCACATACCGAATGCAATTACCAAAAAAAGTGTTGTAAAACCAAATAATCCTCCTGATTCAAGGTTACTCCTAACTAAAATAAATAATGCGCCATAACCAAAAGAATAAAAGTACTTTCGTTCTTTTTCACTAATTAGCCTTAGAATATGGTTATGACGAGATCTATCTTCTTCTGAGTACCACCAGATAAGTGTTATGGCGCATACCACGTAATCTCATTTGAAAGCTGTACTAATACAGCGGAAGTGCTAGGTCAATTTAAGCGTATCTTTTCAGAGATTGTGCAAGATTCTCCATTCAAAGGCTGCTTCGTCGATGATAGTCAAATTGTAAATTTGAGTGATTTTATCGATTGGAAAGCACTCATCGAAAAATGAATTATGTTTCAGAGGATGATATGGAAAAATACTTATATTTAACAGAAGTGGAATGGGCTGATGCATGGGTCAATGGCGGCGAGATTCCAATAGCATTAGCTAGCTCTTATTTAAGTGACAATCGGGAAGGAATTTATACCCCTGATGAAAACTTAATTCATGATTCACCTGTAGACCTAAAAGGCTTATCTCCGTTCTTACACATAGCAGATGGTGCTCAAGTAAAAGGCCTAACTATGACCAACAACACCGTTAATGGTAGAAAAATGCCTGATGTGGTCAACGCGAGCTACTTTAATGAAGATGGGTTGATATTATCATTTTGCAATGAGTTTTCACCTGATATCGCTAAGGAAATGAGGAAAAAATGTTGCGTCAAAATTATCAATGTTGAAAAGTTAAGGAGAGTTATTGATAAGCAGCTTGGGTGTAAAGGTCGAATGGATGATTGTCTTTATACAGACAATCATGAAAGAAATCATTTCCTTAAGTCGATAGATGATAGTTGGCAAAAAGAATATCGCTTGTTTTGGCGTTCTCTTGAGAGTAAATGGGTAAAGTTACCTGCTGGTATGGCTGAATTTGTCTGTGAATTTGAATAAAAGCATAACAAGTATTAGCAGTCAGAGTTGTTTAGCAAAGCGTTAGCTGTATGCCGATAATCAAGGAAAACTATGTGTGAAATAGAACAATGTAATAATCGAAATATCCCACTACCAATTCAACGGGAAGTTCGTCAAAGGTGTGGTTTTGGCTGCGTGATTTGTGGTTTGCCTCTATATGAATATGAACATATGGAGGAGTGGGCTGTTGTCAAGCGTCATGTAGCTGATGAAATTACTCTTTTATGCGATCAGCACCATCGAGAAAAAACTGGTGGGTTACTTCCTATTGAAGTTGTGCGTGCGGCTAACAAATCTCCGTACAATTTGAGAGAGGGTAATTCAAAGCCCTATAATTTACACTTTGCTGGTACTGAAGCCACAGTTGAAATTGGTAGTAATAGTTTCACTTGTCAAGACAAGGGATATGGTACAGCTATGGTACCAGTAAGCGTTGATGGTACGCCTCTTATTGGTTTGATACTAGCGGATGGGCATTTGTTGCTCAATTTGGTTGTGTTTGATGAATTTAATTCTCCAGTGCTACATATCAAGAATAATCAATTAATATACTCAACTTCGCCGTGGGACATACAGTTAGTAGGTAAAAAACTAACCATTAGGGAAGCGCACAAAAAAATCCTGTTTGAAATCGAGTTTTATCCACCGAGTCGTGTAGTTATAAACCGTGGACGCTTACTGAGAAATGGTGTGGAGATTTTAATAAGACCAAGAAATATTTTGGTTACTAACAATTCAATGTTACTAAGTGAAAATCATGCTAACAATTGTTATGGCGGCCTTATCATTGGACACCATGACAAACCAGTAGGTGGCTTTATTGCACTACAGAGCGTGCCAAGATATCTAGGCGACCGTACAGAAGCGCTCAAGTTCGAAAAAGAGTCTCTCAAGTGAATGGAATGCAGCTAATAAGTTACTTGAGTGAACGCAAAATGTTCGGTGCTTTGGGTTTGGAGTTTGGTATGTACGCTTTCGTCAGCGCCACTTATAAAAGCGGTATTCCATACTATAAATAATTCATCAGTTACTAAATTAGCAAAGCCACTGACAAGGTTTTGTCCAAAGGCGGGTTATAAATATAACTCGCCTTTGTCCCAAAACGTGTTAACGTAATTACTCTATAGGTCGGCTTTGAGCGATAAGCGGACGGTCGGGTAAACTTGTTTTTGAACAAATAAAAATCTGATTTATTGTTTAGTTATACTGACATTGCCTGCTGTGTTTTTTCCTTCTCGCCAACAGCGATTAGTAAAGAATACCCCATTAAGCTCTTTAATCTCAGAGTTAATTAGATTCACTCTAGCTGCGCCATCATAAGATTGAGCGTCACCTCTCTTAGCTCGATCATTTTGTACTCGATACATATAGTTGAGTTCGAATGAGCCATCATCTTCTTTAGAGATCCTACAAATAGATGTGTTAGATTTTCCGTAATTTGTATGCATAATCATTTTTATAGAAAAAAAACTAGCTTTAATTTCTAATGGAAGCTCAACAGTTGTTTCACCATCAAAATTAGATTCTATTTTTGCAAGCCATTGCCCGTTTAAATCTGGACATATATATTTTTCGAAAAATTCAGGTTTAATCATGTAGATATACTTCCAAGCATACTCTCCAAATAACAAAGCCGATATCCCAGTTACTGATGCAGTAGTGGTAATAGATTTAATCAGGTCAAATCCAATAACAGTGCTGAATAGAAGATAAAGTAGGATACTAAATGGAATAATGATCCATAATTTAATTTTAAAAGGTACTACACTCCACATAATCTATCTCCTTCCAGAACCTTTAAATATTTTACTCTTTCGCTGTACTGTTTTTGCAGGCTTAACGTTTACATTGACTAGATTTACCCCTTTAACACTTCCGTTAGCTACAACAATGCATTCCATTGAGTGTTTTCCTGTATATGCTGCACCGCGCTTCTCACTATCCGATAATTGTGTGATAGTTTTGTGCCCAATATCATTAGAATCAGATGCTTGATCTCCAATATTTCTTACAGTCCAATGAATATTTGAGTCAGGTGGAAATGCTGTTTTATTATTAATGCTGAAGGTCATAGATTCGCCTTTAAAGACAGTAATTTCATCTGACTTAATTGTTTCTATGTGTTTACCATTTTTGTCATATCGACTAACCGACAAATCAGGCACAGTAGTCAATGTTGGTAAGCCTGCTTGACCTTCTTCATTAAAGCTAACCTGTGGGAAATAATGTTCGAAGAGGTTCGAGAAAATAAAAGTTCTGTCAGCGTCATCTGAATCTTGAGAAGCAATGCAAATTGATTTTAAAGAATCTAATTGCCTATGAGCAAAAGCTTGATCTTCTTCAGGCATATGAACAAGGTTGCTACCATCAAGAGGGCTATCTACTTTAAAGATAAATTCCAGTTTTTCACAAATATTAATTGCAGTTTCAATAAATGAAACATCATCACAATCGTTAATATGTAGATGTTCTGCTACCAAAACATTCAAAGCAAGTGAAGGAATCTTTTTGTACTTCTGATTTTGCCACTTAATGTTTGCCCATGCTTTTAGATATCTAACAACTCGTTTCATTAAGGCTCTATCAGATTCCTTATCAAAAGAATTTGTTAAATAATCCTGAATGGACTTGGGATCACTATCGATCCACCCACTATCGGTAGCTAATCTAACCTTTTCTTTTTCGATACAATAGTAAATGGGCGTATCTATAGTTAAATATGACTTAAATTTAAGCCCTTCACATGCATTTTTTGAATCCTGAAGCTCACATTCATCATTGATATTAGTGTAAGATATTAGCGCATCTTTTAAAGTTTCTTTGATATCTGATGCCTCAATGCCTTCAGATTCTGCATCAAAAAATAAATAAATACCGATATCTATATCGTAAGAAGAATAGCGATCTAATGGCCTGATTAGGGTATGACTCTTGTAAGAACCTTGAATCCAAAATCTAACATCGCAATCAAACGCTTCTTTAAGTTCAACTCTTAAAAATTCAATAAGTTCATTTTTTCTAGCCACTCCTTTATTTAACAGAAGTTTTGATAAAGTAAGTCTACTATGGAGAGTTTCATCGCTATCTTTGAGGTAAAAAAGATTGGTACATGACATATAAAGTTCCTTTTTTAATTTTATAGAGGTATATCAACTACATGACCGCTAAGCGATACTAGAGGCTGTTGACCTTTCAAGTATACTTTTTAAACATCATAGTGAGCAGGTATAATTTACTTCGCCAAAAACAAAAAATAGCGACTCGCCATGCCAAGACTAATGTTAACAGATGAACATTGGGAAATCCTGTACAAAGCAATGTTAAGTTCGGAGAGTGATCCCTGCTACTTCTAAAGCGAATGAAGCGAATCGGTCAAATCTTGACTTCACACATTAAGAATTATCTATGTCCGCTCATGGCACAGAGCCGTCATTCGGCTCTGAAACGTTTTTGTCCATCGACGATTTATCAATATAACTCACCTTTGCCCCAAAACGTGTTTAGGCGAATGCCTCAAAAGAGCGATAACCGGTCATTGAGGATGGCTAAATTTAGGGCTAATTAATAGATAAAGTTGTGTCGTTTATTCATATAGTCAAGCAAACGAGCAACGCGTATATCCTACATTTAAATTTATTTAAAATCTTGAAATACCCTCGGTTATTTGTTGGAATGTGGATAGATGAGCTTGAAGTCAGCAAAAATATGCGTGATGAGCGCACTATTAAATTGTTAGGCGTTGCTGAACAAGGAGAGATATTCAATGGCTTTTGCCCTCGCACCAGATCAAGAAAATGCTTACCCATCACTCATTACGGCATTGTGCGCGCGCGATGCGTATACTAGAGGCCATTGTGACCGCGTCTGTGTGCTTGCGTTGGAAGTGGGGCGTGCGGCCGATTTGAGTGCCCCCTCATTAGATGACTTGCGTATTGCCAGTCAATTACACGACGTGGGTAAGATTGGAGTTCGTGATACTGTTCTCTCGAAGCCTGGAAAGCTCACACCTGATGAAAGAGAAGAGATAAAGGCTCACTCGGTTATCGGTGAGAGAATAATTAGTGAGACATTCCTGACAAACAGAGACGAGGTCGCGTCTATTGTCAGACATCATCATGAAGCATTTGATGGAAGCGGATACCCAGACGGACTGGCTGGTGCCGATATTCCCCTGAGTAGTCGAATACTTTCGATCATTGATGCGTATGATGCACTGACGACTAGCAGGCCATACCGCATGGCTAAATCGCACCTTGAAACTATGAATATCTTGAAGCATGAAGTGGACACGAAGTTTGATCCAAATATTTTTTTGTTGTTTACAAAAGTCATAAAGGCCAGTTCGGCACGTGCCTCGTAAACGCTCGTTCCTAGAATACGGTGAACGCTGCCTAAAAAGTCTCTGCAGATGACATTTGATCCGCCACCCACTTTTTTGCTAACGCAAAAGCAGGCGTTGTCTCAAATGCACCTGAGCTCAGGCGTTGCTAATGTCTGCAAATGGCACAGAGCCGACCTTCGGCTCTAACTCGTTTTTGTCCAAAAATGATTTTGATCGACCGTCTGCTGCTCGCTCAAAGCTCTTCATTCTGAATTAAAAGCTAACCAATAAAATCTGAGGGTTTCACGTTGAAAATCACTTAATATAATTGATTATTAATTCTAAGCTTTCATAAATTATGATTAAGATGATATGTTTAAAGACCTCTACTCTCACAGCGACTTTTTACTACATCGTTTTGATTCTTTTGTAACTTTGAAATTTTTTCTGCTCTAGTACATTCCCAAGCATCTACAGGATACATTTTATCCCACGCATTCATTATCTGGCTTTGTGCTTTACTCATGCTGTATCGTTTATAGGTGTTCTCCATATACAGATAAGTACGCGCAATTTGCCCTCTAGCCATTTCAGGTGGCTCAGCTTTGCTGTCGTCAATCTTCATCGCACAACGTCCAAAATCGCTTTGAGCCGCTGGATGCATATTCCGGAGCATCGTGAACAGTGATTCCGGCCCATCGTGAACACCCGTTCTGGTTTTAGCGTGAACGCTCATTCCGGTTTTATCGTGAACACTTTTGACTGATTTTCCGGAATCGGTGTTCACACCAAACCAGTACAATTTCAACGCATTGATTATTAATTACTTTGTTAAGCTATTTCCTTTTTGTATTACTGAGGAAGGGATATGGCGACTAAGAGGATCACAATGCGTAAAATTCGAGAAGTGTTGAGGCTACATTTTGCTGCCCAACTCAGTGTCAGAAAAATAAGTGCCAGCACTAAGATCAGTGTCGGTGGTATTCAAAAACTACTCACTAAAGCCAGAGCTTTATCGTTAAGTTGGCCACTGCCCGACGAGCTTGATGATTCTGTGCTTGCTAGTCAGTTCTATCCTCGCGCCGACACTCGGCCATCCCAGCGATTTGAAGTGCCAGATTGGCCAGCCATTCGAAAAGAATTAACGGGCAAAGGCGTCACCAAGAACTTACTCTGGGAAGAATATACTCAGCAATATCCGAATCGTTGTTACAGCTATTCTCAGTTCTGCGATCGCTACATGACCTGGCTTAAAAAGCAAAAACGTTCGATGCGACAAGTGCATAAAGCAGGAGAAAAACTCTTTGTCGATTATGCGGGTCAAACGATGCCCATTGTTTGTAATGCGACGGGTGAAGTGAAGTTCGCCCAGATATTCGTGGCGGTGATGGGCGCATCAAATTATACATTTTGTGAAGCAACCTGGAGCCAAAGTCTACCCGACTGGATCGGCAGTCACGTGCGAGCATTTGAATTTATCGGCGGTATACCTGACATGGTTATCCCCGATAATTTACGCAGTGGTGTCAGTAAAGCGTGTCGCTACGACCCTGATGTTAACCCGAGTTATCAGCAATTGGCCGCGCATTATGGCACCGTGATTGTGCCTGCTCGTCCCAGAAAACCACAAGATAAAGCCAAGGCCGAAGTGGGCGTGCAAATCATTGAACGCTGGATACTCGCCAAGTTACGACACCAAACCTTTTTCTCATTAGCTGAGCTAAACCATTGCATCAAAGCCTTACTGCTTGAGGTCAATAATAAGCCCTTTAAGCAACTGAGTGGGACACGACAATCATGGTTCGAGTCAATCGACAAACCCGCCCTCGCGCCCATGCCCAAACTAGCTTATCAATTCACGGATATTAAACACGTCAAAGTGAATATTGATTATCACGTTCAGTATGATAACCATCTTTACTCGGTACCCCATCACTTGGTGGGTGAAAAGCTTGAACTTCATGCCAAAGACAACTTGATTGAGGCTTATTTCAAGCATAAACGCATCACCAGTCACCCGAGAAAATATCATCCGGGCATGACCACCACATCCGAGCACATGCCTGTAAAGCATGAGAAGCATCATAAATGGTCACCAGGGCGTTTAATGAATTGGGCGAAAGATATTGGAGATGACGTTTTGCTCTGGGTGAAAGCACAATTGGCACAGAAACAACATGAAGAACAAGCGTATCGTGTGTGCTTAGGCTTACTCAACCTATCAAGAAGCTATCCCGCCGATCGGCTCAATAACGCCTGTGCGATAGCCAATCAATACAGTTTATATCGGTTAAAACATATCAAAGACATACTCAGTAGCAACCAAGATAAATTGCCGCGAACGCAAGAAGAGCCGTCGACGTTATTGCCACAATCCCATGAAAATATCCGTGGTCCTAAAAGCTTCCATTAAGGTAAGGAAATTCTATGTTAGAACAAACGATAACTCAGCTTCGTCAACTCAAACTCAGTGGTATGGCCAACGCCTTAGTGAGCCAAATAGAACAACCAAGTACTTATGAAGGGTTGTCCTTCGATGAGCGACTACAACTGCTAGCAGACAGTGAAGCCCAAGACCGAGAGAGCCGAAAACAACAACGCTTACTTAAAGCGGCAAAACTTAAATTAGCCGCTAACGCCAGAGACATAGATTATCATCACCCGCGAGGTCTCAATCAATCGATGATGGCATCGCTACTGCAATGTGATTGGCTGAATAAATCACAAAACTTACTCATCACAGGCCCTTGCGGTAGCGGTAAAACCTATATCACTTGTGCGCTTGCGCATACAGGATGCATGAAAGGCTACAGCGTTAAATATTACCGACTCTCAAGGTTGATGCTTGCGCTGACACAAGCCAAAGCAGATGGCACTTACAGTCGAATGTTACAGTCACTCGCTAAGATCGACTTACTCGTTTTAGATGATTGGGGGCTTGAGCCACTTAAAGCGGCACAACGAAATGACTTAATGGAGATCATGGATGATAGGCACGGCAGTTCATCAACCGCCATCATCAGTCAATTACCCACCGAAGAATGGCATCAATCCATCGGCGATAATACCTTAGCCGATGCCATTTTAGATCGACTAATGCACAATGCTCATCGGATAAAATTAAAGGGGGAGTCTATGAGAAAAATTCAATCTAAAATTGACCATCGTGAACACTTAGGTTAAAAATGTCATGAACCCAATGCGTGGAATTTAAGTGTTCACGATAAAACCGGAATCGGTGTTCACCATCACCGGAATACGCA
>NZ_AUTL01000057.1:0-70235 GCF_000498015.1 Pseudoalteromonas sp. TAE79 | reverse complement strand
GTTTCTACTGGAGGTATTATGCAAAAAAGAACCCTTAATGACTGGCAAAAATTGATTGAGCAGCAACAAACCAGCGGCTTATCTATTGTCGCATTTTGTAAAGAAAACATGTTACCCACTTCAAACTTTTATAAATATCGGTCTAAGTTACAAGACGCTGCAAAAGCACCTAAATTGGTGAAAGTGCAAAACAAAGCCATTCCCCATAAAGTGAATGCCTCAATCACGTTATCTCATGGTGAAACTCATTTAACTATACCAACCTCATCTGAGCCTACATGGGTGGCTAATTTAATAAAGGCGCTGCAAGCATGAACATGTTTATTGATGTGCCCGACGTGTACCTTTGCAATCAGTTTGTCGACTTCAGAAAATCCATTAATGGCTTAGCGGCCATTGTTGAAAGTGAACTCGAACTGTCAGTGCTATCCGGTGCCGTGTTTGTTTTTTGTAATAAAAGCCGAGATAAGCTGAAGATATTGTATTGGGATAACACAGGCTTTGCCCTGTGGTATAAACGCCTCGATAAGCACAAATTTAAATGGCCGAAAAACCTCAGCGCCGACACCCTAAACTTAACCGAGCAACAATTACACTGGTTATTATCTGGGTATGATGTCATAGGGCATCAACAAATCAACATCGAAAACGCTAGCATTATTTAGATCGTCGCGGGATCAATATTAACCATCGCATTAAGCTAGTTTACGGTAAAAAACATTATAAAATAAAAGGATGAATATTGATGTTAACCGCCTTCCAAACGATCCGGCGTTGCTTAAAAAGCTGTTGGTAGAGCACGCTGAAAAGTTAGCGCAAGCGACTGCGAGAAACCGGTATCTAGAGGAGCAATTCCGCCTAGCGCAACAAAAACAATTTGGTAAAAGTGCCGAAGTCTTTGACGCACAAGGTGAATTGTTTAATGAAGCCGAAGACATCATTGAGCAACCTGATGAGCTTGCTACGCAAGAGATTAGCTACACTCGCAAAACACCAAAGCGCAAACCATTACCCAAAGACTTACCCCGTGAGCAAGTGATTCATGACATTGCCGAAGAAGACAAGTTGTGTAACTGCTGTGGTAATGAATTGCATAAAATGGGTGAAGACGTCAGCGAAAAGCTCGACTTCGTCCCCGCAAAGATAAAAGTCATTGAGCATATTCGCCCAAAGTACGCGTGTCGTGAATGTGATAAGTCAGGGTCGAATAACAGTATTAAACAAGCCAAGATGCCAAACATGGCCATCAACAAAGGCATGGCCACGTCCAGTTTGTTAAGTCAAATCATCACCAGCAAATATCAATATGCACTGCCACTGCACAGACAAGAGTCGATGTTCAAGCAATACGGCATTGAGCTTAGCCGTAAAACCATGAGTGACTGGGTACTCGTCGCATCCGCTACCTTGTTTGAACCGCTGATACAACGACTGAAACACGCGTTACTTAAACAGCCTGCGATACATGCCGATGAAACGACGGTCAATGTGGTCAACGCCGACAAAGTAAAAAGTTACATGTGGCTATATTGTACCGGCACGGATTCGCCATCGGCTATAAATAAACACAACCCAATACCAAACATTGTGCTTTACGACTATCAAAACAGTCGGGCAGCTTCCTGTGTGCTTAATTATCTGGATGGCTATTCGGGCTATTTACAGGTTGATGGTTATCAAGCGTATGCACAAACGCAATCAACACTAGTTGGTTGCTGGGCCCATGCACGTCGTAAATTTATAGAAGCAAAACACGTGCAGGGTAAAAACAAGACAGGCAAAGCCGACGTAGTCTTGAGTCTTATTCAAAAACTGTACGGCATTGAATCAAAACTCAACGATAAAACACCAGAACAAAAGCATGAAATAAGGCAAGAGCAAGCGAAACCTATTATCGATAAACTGCATAAATGGCTAGAGCAAAACCAGCCACGTTTAGTCGGGAAAACCAAGTTAGCAGAGGCAGCAACCTATCTCGCTAATCAATGGCATAAACTTATAGTTTACCTTGAAAATGGTCAGCTTAATATCGACAATAACCGCGCCGAGCGTGCTATCAAACCATTTGTTATTGGCCGTAAGAACTGGATGTTTAGCCAAACCTCACGCGGCGCAATAGCAAGCGCTCACCTATACAGCATCATCGAAACAGCAAGATCCAACGGCTTAACGCCATTTGATTACATCATGCATTGCCTCGATGAGCTTTGTCAGCCTGAGCCAGACATAGAACAATTATTGCCTTGGAATATCAATATCTAGGTGATGATCACCGGACGTTTACTATATACTTCATCAATCGTTATAAACAATTGATGTAAGTGAGTTTCTTGATGGGCAACGTATTTATTGAAAAAGTACAGATTGAAGGTGGTTTTTTAGACGGCATGAGCCTTGAACTAAAGAAGGGCCTAAACACTATCATTGGTGCTAGAGGTACTGGTAAATCAACGTTCATAGAGCTCATTCGATACTGTTTGGGGATACAAGGTCATACCCCTGAATCTCACTCAAAATCACTTGCTCATGCAAAGTCTGTTTTAAAAGACGGACAAGTTTTCGTGACTCTATCTGATGGTGTCAATGACTACCATTATTCTCGCACTGCAGACGGTGAAACAATACCGCCAATTCCTAAAGATTTACTACTGCCTCTTATATTTTCTCAAACCGAAGTAGAGAATATAGGGTTGGTTTCCAATGGTAGACTCAAGTTAATAGATGACTTTATCGGTGATACCGAGGTTTTTGAGCTAAGAGAGTTATCGTCGATTTCCCAAATTGAATCTTTCTCATCTGAAATGATGAAGCTTTCATCTACAATCCTCGATACCGAAGATAAGCTTTTAATACTCCCAAAACTAAGGGGTAGTCTAGAAGATTTATTGAATGAAGAAAAAAAGCTCACAGCGGTATCTGCTCAAGCACACTCAAAGAGCCAAGAACTAAACACTTTATCAGACAACTACCTTAAAGTGACTGCCGACATCGGGCAATTAAAGGAATACATAGAGGCACAAGAAGAGGTTAAGCATAGCCTTGGGGAGATTTCTCCCTGCTCTATTGACCTATCGGCTAAAAGTGATGACATCAACGAAATGTATTCTCTAGAGAAAGAAGCTTATGACCTGGTAGATTTGGCAAATTCCAAATTAGACGATGTTTTAATCATAGCTAATAAAAAGTTGGGCACACTACATAACCTTCAATCAGAGATAACTAAAAGCGGACAAAGTCTTAGATCAGAGGTTGACTCACTTCAAAAAGGAGCTGGTGAGTTATCTCGAAAGACTCAACAGTTGAAAGAAGAAATTAGTAAACTTGAGAGCATCCAAAAAAATAATAGTGATAAAAAAAGCAGGATAGCTAAGCTAAAAGTAGAGCGTGATGAAGCGTTAAAAACCTTAGAGCAAACGAGGAGCGAAAAGTCTCAACTTAGAGAGGCTGTGTGTCGCAATTTGACTGATAGTTTATCTCCACGTATTAAAGTCCACCTTGAAGAATATAGTCAACTTGATGAGTATCAACAAGTAATTATTAATGCACTCAAAGGAAGTGGTATAAAATACAACGATCTCGCGCCTCTCATTGCTGAATCTATTCCCCCCCTCCTATTACTGAAAATAACTGAAGATGATGACATAGATACGTTTCTTTCTTTATTAAGCGTAACGAAAGAAAGGGCATCTAGGGTTCTCAATGCTTTGAAATCAAGCATAAATTCTATAGCTACGGTTAAGTTAGAAGATGAAGTTACCTTCGAGTTACTTGATGGTTCTGAAACAAAAGATTTATCAGAGCTTTCTACAGGTCAAAGGTGCACTGTTATACTCCCTGTCATATTGGAGCATAGAGAGTCTTCATTAATCGTAGATCAGCCCGAAGATCATATAGATAACGCATTTATCGTTGACACATTAATTGCGTCCATCAGACGCCGTCACGGTCAAGGGCAAACAATTGTTACGACCCACAATGCAAATGTACCAGTACTTGGTGAAGCAGAAGAAGTCATACACTTAAATTCTGATGGTACCAGAGGCTATGTAATGGCCAATGGTCCTCTACTAGAAACTAAGATTGTAGACGCTATTTCATCAGTCATGGAAGGTGGAAGAGAAGCATTTAAATGTAGAGCTAACTTTTATGACTAATACAGCATATCAGAAGGCAAAAAGTGATCTCACATCGACAGATACCATTAAGCGTTTCCAAGGTGCCACTTATTTTGCACAGAATATTCATACTGATATGAAAAGAGAGCTAGAAGCCTGTAGAAGGACTGAAAAAGTTCGTTACATCAAAATGGCTTTAGATAAGGCGCTTCACTTATTATCAAATAATACCCCAACGCCAGCACTTTCACCTCAGGAAGAACTGGGGGGTGACCTAGAAAATTCAGAACAACTTAGAAGGCATTTAAAAAATCAAGCCATTGACGAATTTTCAGGAGTAATCCTTCATGAGCTAGCCCCTAAATTAGGGTTAATAGATGCTAGCCTTAAAGAAGAGTTTAGCGATTATAATACGAGTAAGGCCAAAGGGTTTGTAGAACGACTAACCCAGATATTCAGTGCGATAGAGTGCCTCAGAAAGTCTACGCACAAACCAGAAAGTGTGGAAACAGACCTATCACAACTAATCAAAAATATTGTTCATGATGAAGTCATAGAAAAAGAAAAAATAGATATAAGCCTCCAAGGGTTGCAGCCATGTATTATCAACTCAGACCCTGCGTTGCTTACCTTAGCCTTATCCAATGCGGTTAGAAATAGCTATGAATCACTCGATTTACTAACAAGTAATGAACCTAAAAAATTAGTAATCTCATGGGGGGTAAATGATAAAGACTCATGGATTAGCGTTATGGATAATGGCATAGGATTTATTGGCAACCCAGAAGTAGCCTTCAAACTAGGAAAAACAAGTAAACAAGGACACGCAGGATTTGGGATGGGGATAATGAAGCAAGCGATGGATAATATTGGCGGTTATGCTGAACTTTCAAATATCGAAACTGGTGGTGCAAAATTATTAATGAGATGGGGTAACTTTTAGTGTCAAATCGAACATTTAACGTTTTAGTTGTTGAAGATGATACAGAACTATCAGGCTTTATTGAAAACACTTTTCACTCTAAGTTCCAGCAAGTAAACGTAGTAAAAGCCTTTTCTCGAAATACTGCATTTGAAATCTTAGATACCGGAGCATTTTTCGACTATGTAACACTAGACCTTTCTATACCGGATATTGACGGTAGTTTCGACACCGATGCATCAAATGGATTAGCAGTCTTAGGAAAAATAACCGAAGTTTCATCTGGTACACCAGTTCTCGTTTTAACAGGTACCAGCACCGTTGATATGATTCAAGATTTCTTAAGTCACTCTAATTTGACCGATGTTTGGGGAAGCGGTAACAGGAGAGGTACTATTGAGCACCTTACAAAAGCACGTATAGGTGACCTAACTGATAAAATACATCAAATCAGTCAAGATTTTTCATCTTCACTTAATGTTGAGTTAGTCACTGGCACCCTAACTTTACCAATTAAACATGATCGATTATTACGTGTATTTATTAACAGTCGAGATGGTAGCTTAGGGATCATACGTCAAATAGGTGGCGGTCTATCTAGTGCACAAGTTTATTCTGTGCACATTCAAGACTCCACTGGTCGTACATTGCATTTAGCTATTTGTAAGTGTGGTTCAAAAGAAGATATCAATTTCGATGCTCAAAATTACGACAGCTATATCAATAGATTAAAACCTGATGCTACACCAAGAATCTTGGGACATTTAGAGTATTCAGCAGGAGACAGTAGTGGTGTTTTCTACGGGTTGGCGGAGAATTACGACGCATCGTTTTTTAAGGCAAGCCTCCAAAACGAATTAAATGAGGAGCTAATGCAATCTATCAAGCAAATGTTAGCCCCTTGGCATCAAAATATAATACAAAATCAAAAACTAATTCGTGAAATTCGATCTCAGTTAGTTTCAGATGCCACTGCAGAAAGGCTTATTAAAGAATTTGATTTAACTGAAGCACTAGCTTTTGAAGCGATGACGGTAATCTGTAAGACCTCCTGCACACATGGAGATTTCCATGGGGAGAATATTTTACTCGATATTCCTTCTCAAAAAGCAACTCTAATAGACTATGGTGATGTATGTGAAGGCGTAAGCATCATCGATCCATTAACCCTAGAGTGTAGTTTTTTATTCCACCCAAAAACAAGTGGCGCACTCTCTGGTTGGCCTACAGAGACAAACCTGGAAAACTGGGAAGACCTTGAAGCTTATGTAGAAGGGTGCCCAATCAAAGACAGTATAGTTTTCTGTAGAAATTGGGCTGTAGAATTAGGTGTTGGTAACCGAGAGTTAGCCGCTTGTTTATATTCATATGCATTACGACAATTAAAGTATGAGGGCACCAACAAGGAATATGCAATATCTTTGATTAATAAGGCTTATCGGTTGTATCAACAAAGCTAACTATATCTCATAGAAGAGTAATGATGGCGTTTCTGGAAAGTGATATAGTCAAAACTCAATTTTTAGGAAAAATAGCGAAAGATAGCTATTTTTCTGGAAAAGGCTATCACGCCTTATCATTTAAACCTTTCCAGATTTATTTCAGAAACCATCTGTGTTGGTACATTAGAACTGTGACATTGCGATAGAATGCACGCTCGCGGCTGCACATGAATTTCAGTCAACTATAGAGAATATGAGCACCTTTCAAAGCTTTGAACTCATTATGGAAATGGCGATATAACAAAAATGGACGCTGCAACTGATAGAAAAGTAGATTTTGATAGTGCTATTACAGCAGCTTATGCGTACAAGAGCGACTATGCTGAATTATCAGAATGGGGTGATCTACCAATTGGTGTCGCCTGGGGAAGTTATTCGCAAGACGTTTATTTATTGTCATGGCAGGAACAAGAACAAACAACCATTAGTCGTGATAAATTAATTGAGTTCTTGGCCTACATACGATGGCATGATGTTAAAGGTGAGCGTCAATGGGGTGTAACACCTGAAGAACTTGATGATTTCGCAAAAGAACAGTCAATTTTTTAACATTGGAATTTTTGTATTTACCAGTGGTAATTCTTACAAAACACTCCTTTTCAGGGAGCTAACACCAGTCTATGAAAAGCTATTCCTAATTATTATTAAATTATCAGTCAAAATTGCCTTTGAATATCTCACAAAATTCATGTAATTCTTTTATTAAAACATAGTATGCTTTGGCATCACTAACTGAATTAAGACTATCTAAAATCGGGGCTAACCCACTATGTTGCTCTAGGGTTAGGTCACTAAAATTAATTACTGGAATCGATTTTTCTAATAAAATATCTTTTGTGCTAGAGAAATACTCCCAGTCTGAGCTGATATGTATAACGTGAGTTTCTTCAGTAGTATGAGTTAGAATATAGAGTTCACCTGACACGCTAGTCAGTCTAAATACATCGTCATAGATTTGGCTGTATGTTTGTGCAATAAAATCATCTGTCAGTCGGATAATTATATCTTCATCCATGCCAGCTGTAATTTTACGATAGCTTCCTGGGCAAAATTTATAGCAAGAGGTAGCGTAGGCCTCACAAACTGAACCCTCAGTTTTTTCTATCGTTGCACTCGCGTGCATCAGTATATTATCAAGTTCCTTTAAATCCTTATGCTCATTAATTTTTTGATGTAATTCTTTTACTGTTAATCCACTGCATTGTGCAATCCATTCTGCACCCAGAATGTGAGTGTTAACAAAACTCGAAGTGTAACGTCCAAAATCTTTATCAAATACGATATTTGCCACAAGAAAACCCTTAAATTATAAAGAAAAACCCTTTAGCATCAGTGTAGAGGTAAAAAATCACTTTTGCACACCTTTGCCTCAAAGTTTTTTGGCAAACAAATGAAGCTTAAAATTGGCAAAATAGCCTTGGTCAGTCTCTATATGAAAAATTTAACACCACCTATACTTAAACCAGATTGGTTTGATGGTTTATCTGTTCGTAACATTGATGGTCTAATTAGATTGGAGTTGTTCAGCTTGGCAAAGGTTAGGCGGTTAGTTAACGATCCTGATTTTTCTTTTTGCACTGATAGCAATATGGGTGAAAAAAGCAAAAAAGAGATAAAAAATCTTATAGATAATTTAAAAAAATAAAGTTTCAATCTTTAATGTCTTTTTTAAAAGATAAATAAAGTTTAAATCTACAAAAGTTTCAACTTTTAATGTTCGCTGACAATTACGCTACAAAAAACATTACATTTAATTTACTATGCAGCCGTTTATAGAATGTGTAAGTTAATTTAGTGATATACCATTTGGACCTATTGCGCGATTTCAAGTCAGTAGTAATCTATATGTATATCAAGAAAACAGTCATCTAAAGGCCATAACATGAAAAATTTACTACTAGCTGGAATCGCTGCTACCTCAATACTGCTAAGTGGCTGCTCTACAACACAAAAAGAATCTGATGTAACCCCACTTGAATTGAATAAAAATGATTCATTTGCAATGCAAGTTTTAAAATCTGGCTTTGTAAGAGTTCCATTTGATATTAAAGATCAAGAATTACCTGAAGATGCTTATCAAGATGTTCTTAGTTATGGTACGAGCACATCGCTAGGTTTACTTGCTGGTGGTGGCTTAGGTGCTATTAAAGGGTTTGGTCTTGCCGCTTTAATGAATGCTGGTGGTGATCCAAACAAAGATAATATACATTTTGTAGCTTGGATACCTGTTACTGATTTCGATATTACTAATGCAATGGATGTACGAAACTATATTAGTAAGCACTATATGGAACCAGCGCTTAAGGCTTATATCGAAAGCGATGATAATAAAAAAAGCGCAGCACCGAGTGTTTATAAAGATTTCTCAAAAGGTAACTTACAAATTGAAGGCTCTGCTTGTTTTGACTTTTACTTAGGCAAAGAAGCTCTAAATTGTAAGATTCTAGGTGGACAAGGGTTGTGGACTATCCGTTATGCAAATGAGTCCGTAGGAACACCATTCGAACCGTCAGTAAAAGCAGAGAAATACATTGTTGCAAGATTTACAGATACTTTATACCGAAGCGCTGTTCTACTTAAATATCTTCAAACGGATATGATGTATGCATTCGTACCAGCATTTGGTCACCGTACTGATGATATTAACAAAATTGTTTCTGATACTGCTTTTCGTAATACCCCATATGTAATGGGTAAAAATAACACCCGCCATTTCTTTGTTAAAAAAGAAACAATGTAACTAACTATTCAATAAAAAAGGCCTATATATAGGCCTTTTTATTTTTAGAATGAACCTTGTTCACAAGACTTTGGTCTTGGACGCTTATTACAATTCACATTATTAATTACATCCCCCTGTTCCATCTCTGTTCTTCGTTTAACCCATGTATTATCAGGTGCACGCTCATTTTGTCTATCTAGTGCATTACTTCTACCGTAACCATTAGAGATGTTTTCACCAGTAACTGTGTCCATAGTGCTGTCCGTCGGAAGTTGGTCTGACTGAGCCATCATTTCAATCCACTCAGTAAAATCTATTTTCGAAAAATCTACCAAGCCAAGCTCATCGATTTTAAGCCCCCTACAATTCATGTTATTTCTGAACTCTTTAGTATCCCAACCCAACTGCTCAATGGCTTGTTGCATAATAATTCGACTTAAAACGCTTTCATAACAACAATGAAAATCTTTCGCGCGATTAGTACAAACTCCTAAAGTTTTTGTACATGGTACGTGATGCGTAAAAAAGCACTTTTTGGCCAATAAAACTTGCCCCATATCTTCCTCTTCGGGTTCGCAGGCTGTGAGCATTGTATAAGCCAGTTTTGCTAGCTGATAAACCGCATAAGCAAAGCCAATAAATTGAACTGCATTCAGTACTGATGAACCAATCGTATTCATTGCTTGTGCACCTGTCTGTTCTGCACCAGCACCAGCAGCAGCACCACCACTTCCCAAAGCCGAAGCCGCACTTTGTATGGCATTTTGAAGAGCGTCTGGCAACATATCGTATATCTGCTGAAGTAATTGGTCTTTATAATTAGATAGCGCTTCAGTAATAGAGTTTTTAAAGTTACCTAATACTTCGCCCGCATCACCTAATAGATCCCCGGTTACATTTCCTGCTGTATTGCCCACACTGCTAGTTAATTTACTTGAGACAGTATTCCACGCAGATGAAGCAGCATCAGTTATTGGGTCGGTTAAGTCTTTCCAAACACCTTCTACAGCTTGACCTGCTACATCCAATCCAGACGTTACTGCATCTCCGGCACTTGTAAGACCTTCTTGTAAAGCGCTACCACCGAACGCACCATCAGCTGAAGCAGCATATCCGTTTACGGTATACATCTGCTGCCCTAGGACAAAAACATCTAAAGTATTTACACCTGCAGGCTGCTTGCAGCAATCATTAACTTTAAGTTGATCCCAACCACAAAAGCGAGGTTCCCCCGAGAATACCTCACATGTTGACGGATCAGACGGGTCAGTACAGTTTTTAGAGTCACCCATTTCATTCATGGTTGCATAAGTTGTCAAAGCGTTAATGAAATCGCCATTAGTCTCATCTGCTCTCACATCACAAGACCCATCGATACAGTTCATATCAGTTAAACAGGTATTATTTTCGCGTACTTTAGTTACAAGTGCATTTGTAGTGTCTTGGCATTCATATTTAACATCCCACGCATAACATGTGTTTGTCTCTTCATCTTCCCAACCAGGCACACACGTTTGAGAAATCGCATCACATTGATCATCTTTGTCCAACGGTTTACATGCATCATCCATATTTATAATGTCTTTGAAGCTAAAAGAACCACCATTCATATTCATAGTACGTCCCTCTAAAGGGTCACAAACGTAGTCTGTAGCATATGCTTCCATGCAAATTGGGATGCCATTATCACCATCATATAAAGGACCATAATCTATCCACGGTTGCTCTAATTTAATTTCCTTTAAAGCATTTTCAACTTCTGATGTACTTGGGTTGGTAAGCATCTGCCAGTAAGCGAAATACAGAGAGCCATCGGCTTTATTGTGCCAATCTAAGTTATTTTCACTGATAGCACGGGCAATACGATAACCCGACATTTTAAGGCTATCGTAATCACCTGATCCATGTTTCTGACTAGCAAATTGTTGTAAGTGATCATTTTCATCAATTCGATACCAAGTAGAGCCAATTTCATCGGTTCTAACCGCTATTGTTTCCCACTCTCCTTTATTAGGAAGAATGTTTGAAAGTTTGGTGCCTCTTAACTGGCGGCTAGAAGATGTATATGTACCTACACCAGCAAAATCTTCACAGAAATATATTCCATCATCGTCATTACCGTCATCACTATTCCAAGTAGTTGCGACAACCTGCCCACAGTTTTTTTCTCGACCAGCGGCAATATCGAAATCACGCCTAGCAACAAGTAACAATACATCTCCATGGGTTCCCGGCAAACCATAACCTTCTCCGCGATCTCCTTTTGACAAGTCAACTACACCAAAGTTTTCATCTTCACTACCATACTGCAAAGTACATTCCCAGCCTGAGGCGGTACAATACGTTTCAGCTGGCTTTTCTAAAGCTGCAGAACATCCTTTAGGAAACTCTACTATCTCTTCATCCCATAATGAGCTAATTGAAGAGTCAAAAATAAGTTCAACCTTGGCATATGCTTCACCATCGCCCCCAACGGCCACTTTATATTTAAACTCAATTGCATTGTCATTATTAAGTGCAGCTTTGAACTGAGGTGTTACATCACGAGGATCATAAGTATCTCTTGATTCATTTTTTTCGCAACTAACGGAGCCATCGGGAAAGCCATCAGAAGTTGTAAAGGTTCCGTGCACTCCATCAAATATAATTTGATTATCCGCATCAAGTCTAAAGTGGTCATCGTAATGTGTTCTAGTTAGTGTCGCTCTATTGAGCTTAAATCCATCTTTAACAGCAATTTTAATAGTTTTATTATAGATACCACACGCACCAACTTGAGGAAGGTTGTTATCAAGTTCACTCCCCAATGTTAGCTGTAAACACTTGTCACCACACTGCTCTACCCTAGAATCTTCCATACCTTCGATAATGGCTAAAGTAGGTTTAATTGGATGGCGTTCAACGATACAACCTGACATATTGTTTTTATTTGGCTTAAAACAACTTTGATTTGTGGTAACAATTTTAGATTCATCGAGCTCAGAGTAAGTGACAGTATCAGCGCTACAGTCGCCAAAATATGCTCCTTCACCATTAAAAGCATCTGTTACAGCATTTTTGCTCGTTTGAAACATTGCTGATTCTCGGCTTAGCTTCCTAGGGGGATTTAGGTTTTTCGAATCCATAAGCGCTCCATAAGCCAATGCAGAATGGTTTGTATTATCTACCTGCTCTTCACTGCTTTGGCCTGCAACGTCAACTTGGTTATCTAGGAAATCATTATTTGACTTCAATCTAGCCTCTATATATTCAGACTGTTTTTCTTCATCTTGATAAGTCTCATCAGCACTTTCAAACCCATTATTACTGTCTACCCCAGAGCTATTAACAGACTGAAATAAAGTAGGATCTTGAACTGTAGTATTTGGATTTATAAAAGAAGGACTAACAGTTACTTGGCCATCTCCGGTTGAGTCAGGCACAGAGTTGTGATCAATTATCATCCCACCAAGTTGAGTTCCTTGGTTAAAGTAAAAATCAAAGTCTTGATCGGACCAACTTAAAGGGTCGGAATCGCTACGGTTTTCTAAGCAAATATTTGAACCTTTATCTAAATACATACCAGAAGGACAAGTATGCTCACCTGATGAAGTTGGGCAAGAACCATTAGTCATGGCCGAACCGTCAGGACATAGCTTTGGTGCTCCTGGTGAACACTGGCTACCATTCTTATAATAACCAGTAGGACAAGATTGGGTTGGTGCCGTTATAGTCGTTTTTTTACAACCGCTACCATCTTGCTGAAAGCCTGAATCACAAGTTCTATTTAAGCCCGACCATAAGGTTCTTTCACAACTTTTGTTTGGCACAGTTTCATACCAACGCATATCAGGTGATGTGTATGTTTCACTTGATGAACATTCTCCCATTAGCCTTGCAGCTTCAAGGCATTCTAAAGTTTGCGTCTCTGGAGCTGCATTAGGAGCATCCATAGGACAATTCCAATCTTCTGGGGCTTTAGTTTTAAAACAAGAATCACCTATTTTGTCATCGTAATTGGCTGGGCAATTACCTAGGTCATCTGCAGGAAGCTCGGTGTAACAGAGTTCAGGGAAATAAGCGCTATTGTATAAGTAGCCGTCACCACATTGGGGAAGTTGATCAGCCTCTTCGTTTCTTTTACATAACTCAGATGAGCCATCACGTGCATAGCCTGAATCACAGAAAACATTCATTGGCCTTACTTCAGTTTCAATACACTGGCCAGCAATTAAAGTCGAGCCTTCCTTACAAGTAAACTCTATAGGGACTGGCATTTGTGGGGCGGCATACGCGGATTCCATGGTAACTAAGCCACCAATAAGAAAACCTGCGAAAGCTGTAGATGTGAGATTTGCCGAGTAGGTGATCATAACCAACCACGACACTAATTGCTTAAACACAAAAGAGAACTCCTGAGACTATGTTGATAGTCTGGATTTTGGCATCTCTAATTGTCTTAAGTGGTGATTTAGTCCCCCTAATATGGGGGACTTATTAATTGAGGATTAAAAATACCTTACGCAACAATCGTTATATCTAAAAATGTTATAAACAAAGTTATTATCTTTACCTCCACCAGCGCTTTTTCTACCTTGCCCCCACTTTTGCCAAAACTCACCTATTGGGTGGCAGCAATCGCCATTATTGCCATCTACCTCTGGTTTTGGCCAAGCCATTGAAACTTTATACATTGGTTTGGGGATCATTGGTGAGTAAACATTTTCACACATAGCACCTTTACCATAGGTAGTGCGAGCTAAGCCTCGTCTGTGCATTGAAGCCAGTGCACGAGTAACAACTAGTGAGCTACTACGTATTGCATTATTGTCTGTGAGAATATTCCCGGTAAACGGATACATATTTCCCTCACATCCCGCACAAAACCAATTTTGGTCGCTTGGGTCGCCTGTTTTAGCAATTACAGCACAATCCTTCATACAAATCGCCTGAGTAACGGGGTTAGCGAATGCAACAGCATCAGCATTAAATACCATAGCTAGCAAATCACTATACCAAGTTATATCTAACATGCTCATATAAGCTAAGTCCAAATCTACAATGCCCGGATCTTTATCGCATTCTGGTATCATAAACATTGAAAGCATCTTAAAAACAGGGTTTGAAAAATAGTTATAATGGTAGGTAGCCATTGTTGAACTGCTTGCGTTTCGCCCACCTCCAGTTGTCCCCATACTCGTTAAATCATCTTGTATCATAGTCCCGCCAAGTGTAGGGCTGCACCATGGTGTTGTTGTAACTTCGATTATTTGTTCTGGGGCCCAATAGCCGACACTAAAGCCAAGCTCAGGTACACCAAGCTCATCCTGGCACATACATACTGAATCATCATTCGCACCGTCTGGTGGGTCGTCTGTAAAGCCCATTAAGTTAAATGGTAGCGTACAAGACCAACAAAACTTATCAATTAAACCACTAAAGTAATTAGAGTTTGGGCATGAAGCATCACTTAAAAAGCTAGCATCTTCTGCTAGCGCTTGAGGGGCTATTGAGCAAGACAATAAAGTTATAAGAACAAAAGATAATGATCTTAAGCTTCTTTTTAAATTCTTTAATATTTTCATTAATTACCCGCCGAAAAATTTACTTAACCATGCCAATACCAATTGAGCATAATTTTGAATTTGATGACCTATAAACGGATGCTCTAACGCAACCCATACGCCCATTACGAAGGCGATTATATGTGTAAGAATTTTCATTAATTGTTTAGCTCCAGCTCTGCTGAACTCATTGTTAAATTTGTCACTGTTGTTGTGCTACTCTCAGAATCGATTTTCTTATCACGTTGCTTAATCCGTGCTTCATCTTGGGCCTGGGTACCATATTCTCTAACAACAATTTGACCATTACCCAAATAAACTTCAGCTGGGAGAAATCGCAGCTTAAAACGCTTAATCATTCGTTCCTGAAGCATATAAACTTGTTGCCCATAATCCTTACTCAGCTCGCTAATGAATTTGAAACCAATATCTTTATCTATTCGTGAGGTTAATAGCCCTACTTCACCTCGTGCCTGTGACATTCTTTCTTTTACAAGTGCACGTTGCTTTTCACTCATCCCATCAAAAACAAATAACGTCATAGATTGACCGGGGAAGTGCTCTATTGGGTTAATTACTTGGCCTTTTGCAGCCAAGATTGTTCCATCGTCAGTAGTTATATCTTTTTCAAATTTAACGCGTGGATCAATTTTATAAATTGAGTCTTTTATTGCCGTTGGTAAATGGAAGTCTGGCAGGTTATCTATGTATCTATTCATCGCCTTTCTGCGTTTCTCATCCCAATCTACAGCAGCCACTCTTGACTGAATTTCTTCAACAATATCTCGTTCAACAATATTGTATGTTGTTGAAACAACGCCTAGGTCTCTTGTTACTTTGGACTCGCGCGATTTAGATAGAAACCAATCAACAGTTGCAACTCCAGTTACTTTAACGAAGTTGTTACCCTTTCTATAAACCATTGAAGGAGCTTGAGTAACATCAAACACTTTATGTAACCTGTTATCGATTGATACTTTAGGAAGAGGTTTAATATCTTTTGCGATTTTATATACAGCTAAAGCAGTTTGGTTAACCATTTTATCTTCAGGTCGTAAACCTCTTAAAATTACGCGAGCGTCCGTCTCAGAGGCAACTTCTAAGATTTCTTTTATTTCACTAATAGGCTGAGAAAATGATATGAAATAATACAGCTCTTCACCCTGAACTAATGGGCTGTCCTCTCTTATATTAGATGTATCAACGGTTCTAATTTTCGCATCATCTGTAACTGCATAAGCATTTTTTATAGCATTTTTTACATAGTCATTAGATGCATTACCAATTTTATTTGCAGCAGGCAGCCACTTTTTTACCCCATCGTCCGTTTGTTTAACCGGAGCATCAGGGTCATACATTCTTAACCAATCGGGTGCATCCATCTTTGCTTGCTGTTCTAGGATGGCTCTACTTCGTTTAAAAATTTCTTTATCTTGGTTATTTAGAACAGGGCCGTCATTGGCAGCATGAACTGCATTAGTAAATGACAAAGCAACAAATAAACCTAATGGTAACTTTCTAAAAAATGACATATGACTTCCCAACTACTTGTTTTTCTATATCAACCAATCCCCAAAAACGCGAATCATATGACCCTGGCAATGAGCCAAGTGCAAATAACTTCCCTTTAGGTATATTTTCTTCTCTACTAAGTGAATCGAGTGAAACTTTTAAATGATTTGCAGTGACACTTACATCTGTGTGGTAAACATGGTCGCCATTAATAATCATATTTCTTTTTACCTGCACAGTATCACCGCCAACGCCTGCTGAAATTTTCGTAAATAATGTTCCATCAGGAAATAGCTTCACTCCCTGTGCATGAAATGTGACTAAATCGCCCTTATTTATTTTATGGTCATATTTATCCATTATGTATAATCGACCTGGTATACATGGGTAGTCACTAACAGGTGGTAAAAAAGTATATCGATTGCTGAAACTAGTTATCGCAACAGTGCAAGTGCATAGTATTAGCAACGGCTTATAAACTCGCTCTTTGACTTTACTCGTTAACTTACCTGCTAAAGGGATATTCGACATAACAGCCACCGTTAACCTCTTAACAAATTTGATGTATTAAATTTTCGCAGCTAACAATGTTAAGCGTGGCTATTTAGTCGCTGTATTTAGGGGTAGATATTGAGCATGGAGATGATTTGCTGGTTTTTTAGCTAATTTTAATATTTTTTTTAAAAAACACTTGCAGATATGTTCGGCTATGGGATAGTAGACACATCGAAAGGGCAAACGCCTTTAAAAAGAATTTGTAATGCCTCCACAGTGTTACATCGGGGATTAATTTCCCCATTTTTAGTCATATCCTCCGATATGGTTAAATTGAGGGGTGGTTCCCTCTGAGGGGTGGTTCCCTCCAATAGAGCCGATGAAGCAATTCATCGGCTTTTTTTGGTTTTGGAAGCCAGTATTTTTTAAACTTTTATAACACTGAAGCATTTACTAAACTCATTCAGTTCATCTATTAATATCTGGCATACTTCAAGTACCCTGTTACCTTCACTAACAACTTTTACGTTGCTACCTTCATTAATGTAACCTTCTGCATCCACGAGAGTATAGAACTCCCCTTCTAATTTAATTAGATCACCTCCCATTAATTTTTCAAATGGGCTCAAATGATAGGGTGATTTATCCATGTACTGTATTTGTGCAATATTTTCTGTTCTATCTACTTTTTTCGAACAGCCACCCACTAGTAATATGACTGCAAATATTATTAGGCTATTTCTCATTGTATAAATCTCATAAAAAACGGCTCTATTTAATAGAGCCGTTAAATTACTATCTAGGGGTTATAGTCATTGTGGCATCTGCTGTATCACCACTATCGTCATAACCTGTTACCCTCATTACTATTGGAACACCAGTTTTACCCGTTACTGATATGTTGTTAGCGTGAACTTGTTTCATTTCACCATCTACATACCAGTTATGAGTTGCCATGCGGCCATCCGTATCTTGACAACCTGATTGAACACTTATAGTGCTACCATATTGCCTATAACTTAAATCACATGTTGGAGCGATGTTTGGAGCTACATCAATCGTAAGTAATGACTCTTTAACAAGTCCAAACTCAGAGGTTACTTTGACTTTGACTTCTCGAGTACCAACTTTCATATTCTCTATATTTGCACGTGATGAAGTTTGGTCCTGTAAAAGCTTGCCATCAAGATACCATTCATACTTTTCAACTCTGTCTCTGGGATGACCTAAAACAACACGAGTACGTACTGATGCATCAAGTGGTTGACGCATATACTTTGTACTGTAATTGGCATTAAGCTCAATCTCAGTCTCAGGTGGGGGTAGGACTTCCAAGAATTCAACCATATCTCGCTCATTGCCTCTGTCATCTTTTATGATCACATGCATTTGATGCAGACCTGGTTTAGTCGCTGTAAAGTATAAGCGTTCCCTAGTTTCCCTATCCTTTGTCATTCCATCAAACATCAGAAAATTATAGGTAAACTCAACCGGCGCAGGTAGGTTCTCTAGTTTTCTAACAATTGCTGTAGCATCAACAGGAGCGTATCGAGTGCGGTAGTTAACATCAAATCTAAAATTAGGGAATTCATATTTCCATGTTCTTATTTCAATGTCCTTCACAGCTAATGTATCGTGCTTCAATTGCTTAACCCAAGAGCGAAATTGAATGTCAGTACTACCGGCCTCACTATCCATTTCTGTTGGAGTATATGTAAGCTCATCGCCACTAATTACAGTGCCGTCAGGCAATACCCATTCACTTTCAATCTCTGACTTAAGCTGACTTGATGCCAACCTAACCAATGGGCTAAGTGTAAATGGTACCCCAACTTCAGCAATACGCGGTGTTTGCATGCTGATACGAACTGGCAATGGCTTTTTAACTGAGATTCTATGACGAGTTACATCATAGCGTTGCTCACCTGCTAATTCGTTATTAAAGTACGACATACGGGACCAAATTTGCATGCGTTCACCAGTCCCAACAACATCTAATCTATTAGTACCCTCTTCCCAGTTTTCACCATCGAAAGACCACTCAATTAAACCATCACCAGTAGATGCCGGCGCATCATGATCGTCTAAGTCTATAACTCCCTTTTCACCTTCATAAAGAGCAGCTGGGCCACTAGTTTTAAGATCTGGAATTTCATAGCCTAATACTTCCAAGTAATCTGATGTAACTGTTGCACCTGAAAACTTATTTTTTACGATTGCACGTATAAAGTATCTACCCGGTTTTTCAATTGTTTGCCTTAATCGAGGTGAGTTTTCATATTCATCAATCGACTTCCAATCAGAAGTTCCATTAAATGACATTTGCCATTCGATATTACCCATGGCCTCACGATCTTGCCGTTCTTCTGGCTCATATGAAATCGATGCTCTAAAAGGAACAGGGCTAGCTATACGATAGGTTTTAATTTTACCATCTATTTTGCCGCCTTTGAGTACACGGTAAAACGATGAATTAGATAGAATAGTACGCTCGTAGCCTTCGACAGGTGAAATCAATTCTGCAACCGCTAAGAACCTATATGAACCATATCCAACATTTGAAACATCAACTTCAAACTTAGTTTTACCTCCACCTACAAAAGATTTTTTTTCTGTAATTGGGTCATAAAACGTTTGTCTTGTTTCTCTATCTCGGCGCTCCTTGGCTAAATATACAATCCACTCACCCATAGTTTCTTTGTTGTATAAGAAATCACGTTCAGAGCTGTCATAAACACCAAGTTTCATTGAAACGGTTGGGTTAGCTGTATCTAAGCTTTTAAGGTCTTCTGTTTCTATTCTGCTACGAATTCGTTTTGAAGGAATATATACAGTTTCAAGCGTCGTTTTAGCATTTATATCCGAAGCATTAGAATACTTAGCTTCTATTTCAAATGTCTTGTGTGCCCATAATTTACCAGCATTAACCTTTAAATTTTGGTAAACAGAGGACTCTTCGAAGTATCCATTACGTTGCTTTGACAATAAGACAGTCTCTTCATGGCCGTCATCAGAGCTAAGCTCTAAATCAGCATTGATTCCCTTTGCTATCGCTGTAGCAAACCGACTACCCGTTAAATCAACTGGGAAGAAATTCTCGCGAATAGCACCTTTTTGGGTGACTGTTAAACTTGGCAATGGCGCCTCATTAACTTCTAGTGTTTCAGACTCTTCAGCTGCTAAGGCTTTATTACCGTTGCTATCGATCATCCAAACTCGGTAGCCCACCACATTAGGTGACTCTGCAGATGATTTAAGTAAATTACCTATTAGTGAATGATTACCGCGAATATAAAAACCGCTTGTACCTTCTGGTAAACTTGTCCATTCTAAGTAACAACGTTGAGTTTCTCCCCAACCAAAATCACGCTCAAATATACCCTTTTCATTCTCATATAATGCACATTGAATACCTTGTTTCTGAACTACATCTAAATCAAGGTGCTGAACCTCTTTGAAAAATTCAAAGTCAGAGTTTTTAAGTGAGTAATCCATAGGCATATAACGAATACGAATAGATTTAACGAAGGAGTTACCGGCACTATCTTTAACCAAAATCTCAAGTGGATAATCACGCTGAGGTATTAAGTTAAGTTGAGTACCTTGAACTGTTTTAAGGTATTTTGACTCACCATTTAAACGAAGCTCGGCACCATTTACTTTAGCCGAAACAATTTCCGCTCCACCATCAAAAGTATCAAGTGCAACAATGGCCATGTTTTCGAAGAAATAAACTACACCATCATCAGCAAAACGTTTTCCACTGTAAAACAATTGAACGTCTGGTGGTTGTCTATCAAGAAAAACTGCATCAAACTGCTTACTGCTTCTGTTGTCATAAGCATCCGTCAAAGAAACTTTTGGTATAAACTTACCATCCGACACTTGTGTTAAATCGAATTTATAAATGTACTTACCATTAATTACTTCAGGCGTGCCTTGCGGATTCATTACAAAGTTTTGTTGAGGCTGCGAGGTAAGTTCTGTACTTTCAACTACATCGTAACCATTTACTTTAAAGATTGGTAATTCAGCTTGAAAGTCTGGATCAGGAACTAATTCCAGCTTTGCAGATGGAACCCACCAGCTACCAGCCAATCCAAAATGAGGCGTATCTACTACTAATCTTGCTTGCTCATTTTCAACAACAAACGAAACGCCATCAACTTCTTGAGCTATTGATTCAGCACTCGATTGAGAGCGCGCCTGCATAAACAAGGCTGAAGCACTAGGTGAGCGATAGTCCCATCGTAATATGTAATTTTCAGGAATAACTTTATTTGCCTGTTTAAAGTAACCATTTTCAGCGTCTATAGTTATTTCAAACTCACCTTTCCCTGTCAGTTCATCGGCACTCCCTATACTTCGGCCATTAGTGTCAATCGTACAATCTGTCTCATTCAGCTCTACTACACATGACCCAAATTCTGACATCTTAACAATTTGACGGTATGGCTTACTTTCAACCGTGACTGTTACATCACGAAGTCCAGCAGAGCGGTTATAATTAGTAACATCTAAACTTTCATAAGTACCATTACTCAAATTCGTTTTTATATTAATAAACTCAGGTAAAGTTGGTGCTACAGCGTTAACGCTGTATGTGCCTTCTGAGATTTTTACTTTATCTAAATTGCTCCCTGAAAAGTATGAAATTGAATAACTAAATTCATTTTCACCAATCGTTTTTAAGTACCCATCTGCTGCCATTCCTGCAGCAAACATCCCATCAGGTAAATTAGTCCATTCATACAAACAAACTAATTCATCCCCATGGTCAGCCATTGCAACACTTGGATCTCCCGTTAACCTACACCCTGAATTTGAACCCTCTTTTGCCACCAAATTAAATGGAGTAACAAAAGCTAGCTTTTCTTCAGCTGAAGGAAATGAGACCTCTGGAGGCACAGCTTCAATCGACCCAGTAACTAAGATAGATTTTGCAGCTGCTTGACTGGCGCACATTGATAGCGGCAGTAATGCCGCGATTATTTTAAGTTTTGTGGCTCTCATGTATTTTCACCCAGTTATATTGAGCTTGGTTTTAGTCAATAGTAAATTTACAGGGTTAAAAAGGGGTTTATGGTTAATAAGTACCGCTTTGTAGGGGCAATTAATCTAAGCATGTATAATTCTAGGGCTTAAGCTTAAGGAAGTTTTATCAAGATTGAGGGTTATATAGGCTAATTTAAGGGCCAAAAAGCCTGACCAGTTAGTAAAATGATGATCTGATATAAATAATGGGGTCTATAATTGGTCAACATTCAAACTGCCATGCTTTTTATTAACGACTTCAACAAATCATGAATAACTTCAAGCCATTGTTTTATATAGCATTCCAGTTATTCTAAATTAAAGGGAATGCGTATACAGGTTACTGAACAAACAAAACTTTCAACTTAGTCAAATTTGGATCTCAATTGTGGAATATCAATCATAAAATATGCCTCGCCGGTAGCAGTCTCTAGAGGGGTTATTGAAGAGTTTATTTTACCTGTATCCCCTAGGTCCATCTTCACTAACTTGGTTTCGCCTGGTTTAATAATTTCATTAGCAAAAGATACAGGATATGGAGAATCTGATCTCAATGTGAAATACACATCTTGCAAACCTGTAGCTATCGAACCGCTATCGGTCCTCAGTACGTTACTACGAATAGAGCCTAGTATTGAGTCATTTCTGAGTTTTAACATTCGTGGTACCGCAAGCGTGCTGGACTTACCAACTTCAATTAAGTTTGCTGGATAATAAGCAAATTTAGCACTGTAGGTTGTGCTATTACCATAAGAATCATCAACCGTCACCCTAAGCTCATACCCGTTCGTAAAATCAATTTCAGGATAGAGCCTAGGGTACTCTAATCGATAGTTATTATTTTCTATCTTTGACCAAGCTAAAAAAACATTGTCATTTGATGGGCCGCCCACTAAATGAACCTGTGTTATACGCGGGTCATTTGGATCATCTAAATTCACCCTTAAATTTTCAAGCCCTCGCAATGTATCACCCAACTCCTTACCATCTACGGTGAAAGTAAGCTTTGGAGGTGTTGAGTCTTTAGAAAAATCATTCGTGATATTTACCGTACGCTCATTCGAATAAGTATCTTTAACGTAAGCATCTAAACGATATTCACCTTCAGGTAATGAATCAACTCCAAATTTTAGATCCCAATTTTGGTAATTAGTTTCTGCCTTACTTATCAAGCTAAGCTTAGTTACTTGACCTGTCATTTTGTTTTCAGCCAAAGCTTCTATAACACTGGGCAACCAATTTGATCTACGCCAATCATTCACAGCATCTGAGTCATACACAGTGAAGCTTACATACTCTTTATCATAAGCTATGTTTTCAATGGTAGGTGCATCCATATCCCAATATGTTAACAGATACGTAAAATGCCCAGAAAACTTCCCGTTAGTCGATTTTACATATAGTGAATATGGCGCGTAACCATTCCCTACTGTGCGTTCATAGTTAATATCCATAATACAACTAGTATCGCCTGGCGTTATAATGCAGCTACCTAAACCAGAAAGTACTGCAGATTGCTCATAGCTTCTCGCCTCGACAGTGACCTTCACTTTATCCACTACATATGGTTTGTTTCTTCGAACAGTTGTACTGTTGATGTAGCTTGATTCACCTTCTAATAAGTAAGCTAAGCCTTTATACTTTGGCCCTTCCTCAACGTCATCTGCTAATACTGCTGGGGCATTACTCTGATAAATAGAGCTACAATAGCCACTATCTTTAAACTGGGTGTAATAAGTTCTCGTATTGGGGATATAAGCAGTCAAATCACGATAAGCATAAGTCTCATCAGTCGCATTAGGTGACCAATTATAACCAAATTTTCCATTTGTATTTGTAGATATATGTTCTGAGCGCAAAACACCTATACGGAACTTGTAAGGATTTTCATATACCTTCATGCCCGGTGTAAACTTATCCCAATTTTTTGTTATAGGGTTCCAAATATTCGTTACCTTTATTTCACCACAAAGGCCATTGTAAGATGAGATTCGTTTTACATGAGTTAAATTGCCGGCCTTATCAAATACTTTAAATCCTATTTCATAATCAGACCTATTTTTATAAAACAGATTTTTATATGTTGAACTCGAAGGCTTTAGCCAACTAGCTACACCAGACGTATCATCTAAAACAACTTTTACTTCCTTTTCATCATCAGTGCCTAAAAGCCTAGCTGTGAAATAAGCAGAAGATAAACCGCTTCCTGAGTCAGTGATACCTTCTAATGTAAGTTCCCTTGCCTCAAGCGTGTCAAAGTTAGAAACATCACCATAACCATGTGAACGTTTATAAAACTTAATATCGCCATCAACCGTTGGTGGTGTGGTATCAACATTAAACTTAAGCTCTTCTACATTTATCACCGCTCCAGTCAAATCAAGCAGCTTAAAGCGAGCCGTGTATGATGTTTGCAATGGCTTATACGAAAGCTTTACTTTCTTACCATAAAATTCTTTATCGTTAATCTGCATACGATCATCAATAGTAATAACATCTGAAGAGTTTGTATCTACTAAGCTATTACTTGCATCCAGTAATTCAACTACGAATTTACGGTCTAAACCACCTGATAACGTAAACTCTAACCCCGATGTAGGATTTAAATTAGCGTTATTTTCAGGTTTAACTCGAATAATTTCATTTTGTGTATTACTAAATTGAACTTCCATAAGTTCAGCATGCGCCGATAAACAGCATGTAGCTAAAATTACATTTATTATTGGTTTTAACTTCACAATTAATCCCTAATTTATACTTTCAGTAATATTAATTGTGAAATTAGATGCTGGTGGCGATTATGTAGGCTTTATACGGGGGATTTATTAACACTCGCACTTTATTTAGATAAATAATTAGTAAAAAAACAAAACCTGCAAAGACATTATAAAAAAAGAAGTGAAAATCGGATAAAAAAGTTTGGGATTATTTTGTAAATTTAACAACTCAAAAAAACTTAACAAAAATCTTGGAGTTGCTAAATACATAAAAAAAATAGGAACGACTGTGTTACAAAAAAATAAGAGCAATTCATACAAATTTTGATTTTCATAGTAAGCATTAATCGTAAAATAAAAACTAGATAAAACGCCAACACCTATCCAAATTTTTTGACTAGTTTGCGCTACTTTTTTAATTATCATTCTGTCTTTAACTGATGATGCAGTTGATAACAATGAACATTTAATAGCTCGCTCGATCGATGTGATTTTCAACAATCTTAAAACTATTTTTTTACAAAATTTAAATACTTTTTCACTCAGCATTTAGAAAATCCTTTTATTTTTAAAAATAATATTACTTAATGTAATGCATGCTAATTTTTTAAAAACAAGCTTTTGTTCTAATTAATTACAAATAAAATTTTATACTTTTTAATTACAAGTGACTAATTGACTGATTATAGCGATTTAATAGATTTCTCTTCAGCTAGCACCTGTGAGGCCAATTTTAACATTTTACCCCGCTTGAAAACACAAACTCGTTTAGCCTCTATTGTATGAGACTCCAAACTTTTAGGATTGCGCCCTACCCTTTCTTTTTTTTCAACGAGTTTAAATTTACCGAACCCTCTTAAATTAACTTCATTACCATTTGAGAGTTCAAGTGACACTAAATCAAAAAAATCAGATACCAATTCCTTGGCATCTGTCTTAGCAATTTTCATTTGCTCTTGAAGTGTTTTAACGAGTACTTCACGATTAACGCTCATTATGACTCCTGGAGGTCAGTTTCAATAATAACTACTTCACGTTCTAAAGTCTTAGGGTGTAACCTGTGCCTGAATGAATGTTCACTTCCATTTGATGATAGATATTGCCAACAATCGCCTGTCATTTCATTTAAACAAATTAGGTCTCCACGATTAATCGGCAACATCGCCAACTTAGACCAAATTACATTCCACATATCAGTGCTTTCATCTAAAATATAAATCATTAATAAAAAACCACGTGCGTCTTTTCTGTTTCGATACGGCCTTTGCAACTAACACATTTAAAGTTTTCAATGATCGCTTTTAATTGTTCACTTTTTAAAAAATGCACTCAGATCACTCCTGTTCAATAAACAAATATCTAAAATTTCCATTTGCTTTCAACATATCAATCATAGGCGGATATAAATACCCTTCCTCCATTTTGCAAATTTTAGCCACCAGCTGTAATTCTTCTTTAGTAAACTTTTCTATTAACAAATACTCTTTTCCTAATTCACCAAGATGAATCTGCCAAGTTGGATCGTAGTAATTACCGTTATGAAAAATCAAAGCGTGCTCGATAGGCAAGACAACTGATGCGAGCGCTAGTACATATTCACACCCAGGTAAAATCCCTGAGTGAACAATTTTCCAGCTGTTATTAAAACAGCTAGAAGGTCTACACAAATCGTCTTGTAAAATTAGCTCTACAACATGGCGAGGTAATTGAGAAGGCTTAAAAACATTACTAGAGTCTAGTTTTAAGCCTTTAGCCAAGGCTGAATCAAAAATGGTAAAGTCCAAACTAAAACTTCCAAAAAAATCTTGCGCAAATGGTAACGCTTTAAGTTAAACACGCAAGACTTTATAGCTTATATATTTCTAATCTTCGCAATAGGAAGAATAAGGTTTAGTTCGATTAGATGGTATCGAAGCATAGCTTAACGCCCTTTCAGATTTTGCTGCAGCAATAATTCTGCTTGAGGTATTTACCTGTTTTTCGTACACAAAACGTGTGTGCTGTATGAACTCATCAATAGTGTAACCTTTAGAAATGGCGCAATACTTTGTTGCATCCATTTGACTGCTTGCTTTTAATATCTCATTCATACCCTTTGAAAGCATTAAAGCATCCAGCGCTTTTGAGTACCGTATCATCTGATCTCGTATAATTGGAGAGCCTGGGTATGTGTAACTAATGAAGCTTTCAATATCATCACGAACTCCATCTTCATCTAAATCTTGTCCAAGGATAGTTTTATCCAATGTGCTATCGTAGGTACGTTCTGTGCTACCAGCTAGGCTGGTATTAGATAAAGTGATCATAGCAGCCATAAGTACCCATAAAGAATGCTTAAAATTCATTATTGTTCCAGTTCATTTACGCATATATGAAGAGAATAAAACCCGCCGAAATTCGGGTTTTATTTAAGGACTTATTTTTGAGTCATTAATGTTTTAACGAGACGGTTAAGCTGCGTTGCTTTCATGTAGCCCCCTACTTTAACTTGCCCATCAACTTGATAAACTAAGCCCGGCGTTCCACTAATACCGAATCGGCGCATAAACTCGCTGTTTTGCTCTAACGCAGCTCTTGTTTGGAGAGTTGCAGTTTTAGTTAACGCTGGCATACGCATTTCACGTAAACGTTGGTGCTCTGCCATGGCTGCAGCAGGATCGTCAGAAGAAAGTATATTTTCAATAACATCAGGGCTATTACCGCGTAAAAATGCAACTGGTACATATCTAACATCTAAACCAGCTGCAATAGCGGGCTCTAATTCCTTCTCAAGCTTTGCACACCAGCCACAGAAGGGTTCAACAAAAACATATAGAGCGCCCTTCGAACCATTAATTGCTTTTTCTGGGTGAGTTCTTATAACGGTTGCATCGTTTGTTAGTAAAGAAAACTCTTCGTCATAGTTAGGAACTGGCTTTTTAGTTTCTAAATATTTAGTAGTTAGGTTTTCACCTGACTGATCAATAAGCGGCCCTGCGATAACGTAGTTATCTTCAGTCGCCCAATATAAATTATATTCACCATCATTCTCTACTAACCAACCAGTAAGGCTATCATGCTTAAAGGTTTCAACGACCTTAACAACACCGCTAGTGATCAAGTTGTTTAGCTGCGGTGGAGGCACATCAGTCTTAGCTGAAATGTTAGCAGCAAAACCAAGTGACCCTAAAATTATTAATGACGTTATACTTTTTTTTAATTTATTCATTTTATCCTCTAAGCTTAATACATAGTGAGTTCATAGACACCTTTTGGCGATATGACAATAGTCAGGTTAGCTACTGAGCGACCAGTAATTTGAGAAAAACCTAATCTGAACTCGTTAATTTTTTGGCAATACTCAGTTGGTATTTCAACAATATTTTTTCTGCCAAATTTATTCGTAAGTGACAAGGTGGTTATCATCATTCCACAACTATATATGGACTTAATAGACGCCTGCCGCCATGACTTTTGGCCGCGCAATAATAAAAGCTCTGTAACAATTTTCTCTAATGGAGCTACTGTTCTATTATGACTACCTTTATATGTGACAGACAAAATAACCACCTTCGTTAATCAAAATTGAATTAAGGTGTATTTATACTATTAAAAAAAAGGGTTCGTGATGATTTTGTAGTGGGATTTTGGGGTACTTAATCTAGGTGTACGGAAAACACCTAGAAATTTAAGTTTTGAAAGCACTATTGCACTTTTATTTCATACTGTCCGTTGGAGTGGAACCGCAAGGTCATTGAATTCAAGGTGTGTTTATAGCCGGTTAAATTATTACAAGCATTTAAGATTAAGGCTGACCAGTAGGTATCTAAATGTAATGGGCAGTATTGACCTTTACTATTTCTATAAAAACCCATTGTCAGCATCATGCCACAAACTCTCTGTGATTTGATTTCAAAAGTTCGCCAGTTTTTTGGTAAACTATGCAATAAGAATTTTTTGGCTTTTTTTAAAATCGGCTTTATAAGCTCAATATTCGATGATACCCCCATACTAGGCCTAGTGTATTTGGGTATTGCTAAATAAGGAGTTGTGACTATAAGCACTTGCTATAGCAAGACACGCCACAACAGCATCAGTCCCATTGACTTCATCACCCGAGTCCATTAAAAGTTCAGATTCAGTGCCAAATAGAACTGATAAAAACGCACTTCTAACCAGCTCATTTTCAGATAAATTTTGCTCAGTAAAAGCGTTATCAGCATCTGAAAAAATATTATTTATTATTGAATGACCTTCCGAAGACAGCAGCTTAACCAAAGGCTTCATGTAGTCTTTCAATAATTGAAAATCATCTTCTGAAATCTCTTCCACGCCAACCGGTTCTTCGTCTAATTGATATGAAGCACCACCCTGCAGAGTTAATTTTAAGAAGCTATCCACCAGCCTAAGACCATCATCAATTCCTATACGGGCATTATTGAAAAACATTTGGATTCTACTAAGCAAAGCTTTACCCTGTTCGATAACTTCTAATTCTTCAGCTATAGCTTTGGCTTCTTCTGTGATGTTTATATTCTGAGACATTGTAACCTTGAGTTTTTTATATTGATAACAGTCTCCCTTTATATAGGCTGTTTGGCACTTACAAAGAGAAATAAAACGATGAAGGGAGTGTGCTTAAATTATAAATATCCGCAAGACTTTGTAAGAAAAAAATATTTTTCAGGACTGATTTACAGGCCAAGATATTAATTGAATATTTTCGTTGTTAAACAAAATTAAGGTCCCATCTTTTTGCTCTATATAATATTCTAAAGTTAATGGGTTTGTTTTTAGAGTGCCTTTGAGTGTACACGTATCAGTAACGCAATTCATAAGAGCAACCGTGGCGTTTGGGTTTTTGTTGAATACTGCAAAGACTCGCGGCATAACTTGCGTTAGGACTAAGTGAGTAGCTAATAAGCCCCCTAGAATTTTAATTATAGTTTTCATTTTTTGAATCGTTTAACTTCTTAATTATTTAATCTTTGTATATTAAATCATGTAATAAAGCTTTAGGCAGTTAATTTTTGATAGTATATGAGGGAATAGCTAACTGTTTTAATGTGAATACTTAATGTTAACGTGGATCATAGATACACTTTTTTACTTCTTAACATCGATTGGGGTGTTGACAGGTTTTATCGCCATTCTGTACGTTTTGCAAAAACTAACATGTGGATTAGCTGTGAAAGAATTCGGTGGAAAATCTATTTATCTCAGTGCCTGGATAGGGACGCCAATTCATGAGATTTCACATGCTTTACTATGTATCATTTTTGGGCACAAAATAAATGAAATAGCGCTATTCAAACCGCAGCAAAGCAACTCCGGTAGTCAGGGGGTTGTATTAGGATATGTAACCCATTCGTATAATCGTAATAATCTCATACATGAAATAGGGAATTTCTTTATTGGTATAGCCCCCCTTTTTGGCGGCGTTTTGTCAATAGTATTACTCACCTTAGCTTTGTTACCGGACTCCCAACCTCTATTAGATTTCTTAGTCGGCTCAATTAGTGACTTCCAGACTGTATCAGGCTTAACAACATTCACAATCGCATTACAAGGTTGTATAAATGATTCAGTAAAGATTTTGTACTTAATAGCACAGCTTCACCCAGTTGAATTTATTACTTGGGCGTATATAACCGGCGCTATAGCCTTGCATATGTCTCCATCCCCTGCCGATATGAAAGGCTCTATTAAAGGTTTTTTATTAATACTCGGTTTATTATCTATCGGTAGGTACATTACACACACAATGGACCTAATGTTTTTTGATGTTTTATCGAATGCACTTCTACCAGTATCAGTGATGTTTACACTTTGCATAATCTTGGCAGCGATATTGGCGTTGTTTATTTATTTGTTATCACTCGCTGGCTCATGGCTCAGGAAGCAGAAATAAAGGTATAACATTAAGTTGATAGTTAATTATTTCCAGTTCAATTAACTATCAACTTTAGATCCATAAATAAGAAAAGAAGCCCTATCAACAAAATCATTCACTTCTTCCATAGTAAAGCTGTGCTTTAAAAACAAATCGTTACCCTCATCAACTAATTCATTGAGCTTTTGAACAGCATCATAATTATAGTAATTGACTGGAAGCTGGTTGGTCTTTGCTGAGTATCGATTTCCATAATGAACTAGACGCTGTTGCATAATGGACTTTCTAATAGCATCTGGTGTTTCATATCGTAAGTACGAAAATACATTAATATAATCAGAATCGATTCCCGTTGCTTTAACTATGCCAAACGAACGATTTTTTTTTGTTGATTGCATAGTTTTAAAATGTGTAATTTCATCATAGAACTTAGACGAAACCGGAAAGGAATCTAAAAACAAAACGGGTTTTACAGAGCGTTTAACAAGATCTACTGGTGTTAACCCTCCCCCATATAGGAATTTGAAAAATACATCCGAAAACCGGCCTGTTAATACTCGAAAAAACGTTGTCATTGATATTTACTTTACTAGCTCAGATATTAAATTAATAGAGTGCTTATATACCGATACAAATTATAAATGATAGTGCATTGCATCCGTAAGAGAATTAGTTATCTAACTCTTGCTTTTAAGCTCCTGGTTATTGCTTTTAAGCTCCTGGTTATTGCTTTTAAGCTCCTGGTAAGCTCCTGGTTATTGCTTTTAAGCTCCTGGTAAGCTCCTGGTTATTGCTTTTAAGCTCCTGGTTATTGCCTTTAGCTTCTCTTTGTTTGTGCGTTACACATAGTATCAGTTTGTATGTGAAACATTAAATTCTCATAAATCAAACAGCCATAACCATTTAAAACAATCGGTTATATGGGCATTGCGCGTTTTCAATCCCGTGTGAATATACTCATAAGTTTTGAGAATATTTAATTTGAGGTGTTGAAATGTCAGTAACTACTATTACACACGAATCGGGCCAAACAGGTATGTTTTTTGGTTCTTTGCATGATCTCGATGTGTACACTGAAATTCATAATAATAGTAAGTCCACTCGTGATTACATCATGGCGGCAGCAAAAGATTATTTAGTAACATCAACACCAACTAATCTACCTAGAACTTTTACACAACGATTTAAAGCCAATATAGGCGCTATTGAAGTTATAAAAGCACTACGTGTTAGAAACAGTTCAGCAACGCGCAAAGAGCAAGAGCATATAGCGAAATATGTTGGTTGGGGCGCAGTTAGCCAAGTATTCGATGAGCGCAATACTAAAGAACTTGCTAGAAGAACAAAGCTTCAGGATCTATTGAGCACTGAAGAGTACTCCAGTGCGCGTAAATCAACGGTATCTGCTTTTTACACTCCATATTTCTTGGTAGCTGAAATCTATAAGATGCTGAGAAGCACCGGTTTTGAAAGCGGTAACGTATTAGATCCTGCAGCTGGTGTTGGTGGTCTTATTTCTCCTATGCCACCAGAAATGTATAAAAACTCAAACGTATCGCTTGTAGAGCTTGAAAATATCACTGGTGAAATATTAACGCACCTTTTCCCGAACGCCTCTGTATTCGCAGGTAAAGGCTTTGAAGAAATAAAATTTAAAGCGAATTATGACCTAGTTATTCAAAACTCACCTTTTGGCTCTACTCGTATCCTTGATAATGACAATAAAGATCTGTCAGGCCAGACTATACATAACTACTTCCTATCTAAAGGTATTAAGTTACTAAGATTAGGAGGCCTTATGGTTGCCGTTGTCTCAACTTCATTCCTAGATTCAAAAAACAGCAAAGCAAGAGAGTTAATTTCTAAAAGTGCTGATTTAAAGGGCGCATTACGGCTACCTAAAAACGTTTTTCTGGAAAGTGCAGGCGCTAATGCTTCTGTCGATATTTTATTATTTCAAAAAACAAGTCAACCAGTTGAAAACCCTACTTGGTTAAATGTTACGGAACAAAACACAGCGAATGGCGATAACTATTATTTAAACGATTACTACGTATCAAACCCACAATTAATTCTAGGCGATATGGTTTGTGAAGCTGGTGTAATAGGTAAGCAAGTACAATGTATTTCAGTATCAAATGACCTAATTGGGGATATAAAAACAGCGTTTCTAAGTAGTTTTGAAAAAGATATTTATATTCCACCAGCACTTAAAGTTGACGAAGTTTTATTAGAGCCAATTAATGATGTAGTAAGCAATAGTGATTACATTGAAGCTGGTGGTTATGCATTAACAGACAGTGACCTAATAGCTATCAGAGTAAATGATGATGAATTTGGCAACCCAGTATTTGAAACGCAACAACAAATTACAGGGAAACGTGCACAAAGAATTAAAGCAGCTATCCCTGTTAAGCAATCACTCTCTAAATTACTAGATCTTGAACGTACTGACGCTAACAGCGACAAAATTGAGTTAGAGCGCGCAAATTTAAACAAGGTTTATGATCAGTTTGTAAAAAGCTTTGGCTACTTACAAGAATCAGCTAACCGAGCAGCATTAAGTAAAGACTCATTTTATGCAAACTTAGCTAGCTTAGAGATAGATTTTGAATCCGGTGTTTCTCGCGAACAAGCAAAGCGCCTAGGTTTAGAAAAGAAGAAACCTAGCGCGAAAAAAGCTGAAATATTTAATTACCGTATTATAAAACCATGGAAAATGCCTGAGACGGCAGACAATGCACTTGATGCACTTTGGATAGTGTGGAATGCAGAAAATAAAATTGATCTTAATAAAGTTGGGTCTCTGTGTGGTAAAAAATTGCATGAGATTAAATACGATTTATTAGGTTCTGTGATTTTTTTAAATCCTGAAACGAATCAATATGAATTTTCTGAAACTTTTCTTTCTGGTGATGTTAAATCGAAGCTTAAAATTACTGAGGCCGCACTAAAATCTAACCCTGAGCTAATGCACAGCTATAAAGCCCTTAAAAAGGTGATTCCTGAGGATATAGAGGCAATAGACATAGGTTTGGAATTTAACGCGGGCTGGCTCCCAGCAGATATAGTTAAAGAATTCGTTGAACAACTATTAAAATGTACTGTTGATGCAAAACATGTACTAGGTCAGTGGTTTGTTAAAGCTAAACATACACCTTCACTAATTAACTTTAACCAATACGGTGTTGATGAGTACCCTGCCGAAAAAGTTATTGAAAGAATGTACAGTGGCCGAAATCTAATTGTTAAGAGAACGCTACCTAACGGGGATCGCGTTGTAGATAAAGAATCTACAATGCATATAGAAGGTGTTTACACTGAAATTAAAGCGCGCTTCGATGACTGGGTTTGGTCTTGTGAGGAACGAAGAGAAAGACTAGAAAAAATATATAATGAACAATTTAATCGTTTTGTGCGTCCACAATATACCGGTGAAAATTTAGTATTTCCCGATCAAAGTTCAAAGATTGAATTAAGGCAGCATCAGAAAACTTGTGTTAGACGCTCATTAGAACAAGGCTCATTGCTTCTTGATGTAATTGTCGGTGGTGGCAAAACTTTCACAATTGCAACGATTGTTCATGAATGGCACCGCTTGGGTATAAAAGAGCGCACAGCAGTAGTTTTACCAAATCATTTAGTTCAACAAATTGCTGTTGAATGGCTGCGTCTATACCCACTAGAAAAGCTATTAGTATTATCTCCTGAAGATATGAGCAGTAGTAAACGCAAAGAAACGCTAAATAGAATTAAAACAGGTTCGAAAATTGTACTTATACCTGAATCAACATTTAAAGCTATTCCGCTACCGTTAGAGGCTGAACAAGAAATTTTAGCTGAAGAAATTGAAGAAACTAGGCTAGCAATTTCCATTCTCGAAAAAAGCTTTTCAGTTAAGCGCCTTGAAACGAAACTTAGTAATCTAGATTATAAGTTGCAACAACTTACCAATCGAAGTGCTAAAGACGAAACATTAGATTTTGATGAGCTTGGTTTTGACTCAATTTGTGTGGACGAAGCACATGCATATAAAAACCTACGCTTTAATACGGTTGCATTGGCAGATGTGCGAGGTATTGGTAACCAAGATGGTTCTCAAAGGTCTTGGGATCTATTTATAAAATGCCAATTCCTAAATAGAAAATATGACCATGCTGGGGTAGTTTTCTCTACAGGCACACCTATAAGTAATTCGATAATTGAGCTTTATACTATGCAGAAATTTTTAGCATACGATAAATTAAAAGCAATGGGCTTACATTGGTTAGATAGCTGGGCAGATGTTTATACATCTTGTAGTACAGAATTTGAAGTTGACGCAACAGGAACAAATTACAAACCAACGACACGTTTGAGAAGCTTTATAAATTTACCTGAATTGCAGAAGCAATTTGGTTGTATTGCTGAAACAGTCACAATGTCAGAGTTAAAAAGCTATTTACCAAAATTAGAAGGTGGTTTCGATCTTATCCCTCCATTAGCGACGGGCAAGCCGCAAACAATTTTCGTTGACCCATCAGATCAACAAGCAGACTACATTAACAATAACCTGATGGAACGAGCTAAAGACTTTAGAAAATCACCGATAGATAACGATAATATGTTATTGCTTATGTTTCACGCTCGATGTGCAAGCTTGGATATGAAAATATTAGATCCATCATACGATGATAATAATAATTCAAAAGCCGAAGCCTGCGCTGATAAAGTGATCGAACTTTATAAAAAGTATGATAATGAAAAAGCTACTCAAATTATATTTTGTGACTTATCAACGCCAAACAAAGGTAAATCCAAACTTCGTGGCAAGATAAATGAACTCAAAGAGCTAGCCTTACAAGGAGATGAAAAAGCAGCACTAGAACTTGAAAAAATTGGTGTTGACCAAGTTTTTGCTGCAAATAGCGATTTTTCAGTTTATGACGATTTAAAAAATAAGCTTGTTGAACGCGGTGTAAATATTAATGAAATTGCATTCGCTCAAGATTACAAAACACCCAAGGCTAAAACTGAACTTTACTTACAAATAAACGAAGGTATTAAGCGAGTAGTTATAGCGAGCACTGCAATGATGGGAACAGGTGCCAATATTAATAAACGAGCTGTAGCTGTACACCACTTAGATCCAACTTATAAACCCTCTGATATGGAGCAAAGAACAGGCCGAGTTGAGAGACAAAATAATATGCTTTACGAAGCCGACCCTGCTAACTATAAAGTACATGTATATTATATCAGTTAGTACCTCTAAAAACATACTATGAAATAGAATTGCATTGATAAACAAATAAATTTTAATAGTACACATACTAATTAAGCATACTATTTAGTGAAAGGTTCAAAAAGTTTAACTAAGTTTTTCTTGGGTTATGTCAATTAAGCCATGTAAACTTAATTGATAGACACTGTTAAACCTGAACGTCAACCGCGGAACTTGCTAGAAGGGTAGCTTCTACTTTAGTTTCTACTTCAGAATAAATATCTATATCTACTTCAGGCACTGAAAGAGTAACAATTAAAGAGTATCTTGCTTTTGAATCCCAACGCTCATGTGAAGTACGAGTTTTCCACCAACCACTGGCAGGATAAATAGCAATTTGTCCTCGCTCTGCAAGCTCTGCTGCACTGCCTTTCCAAATGTCTTTATGAATAGAGCCTCTATGTCGGTTATCAGCCCCTAAAGTCCAATTAGAGTCACTCGGAGAGTCATCTGGTCTGCCCCCCTCCGCAGCTGCATTAATACGACTTTGAAATGCAGCAGAAGATTCTTCATGCCGTTTTACATCAAAGCGCAATTGATGACTGGCGTAGCTATATTTATTTAAAGTATTACGGCTTGATGGATTTGGTTCAACAAAGTAAGAAAGCGTTACAGTTAGTTCAACATCTGCCTCACCTATTGTTTGTAACGTATCTTTCGGCCATGGTAAATCATGTAAATGCATATCCTTTGTTTTAACGTTACCATCCTTATAAAACGGTTGTAATTCATCTTGTATAACTAACGAAAGAGAGTTGCTGGCACTTTTAACTGCCCTTTCTAAATTGGGCACACCAAAGCCAACCATGCGAGTTAAGTTACTCATATCACTTTTTCTAATTGCTTTATTGGAGCGCCCTGTATTTATTAATTGATACATTTCATCTGTCCAATCCGCGGAGTGGACAGTTAAAGCCCGAATAGTCTCAGGCCACAAGTCAGGGTGTTCGGCTTTTACTTGCGCAGTAAAGCGGGCGGCAAGCGCTGTAGCTGCACTTGTAGCATTACTGGTTTGGAAGTTCCGTTGAGAGAAATCATGGAAAGTAGTAAGTAAGTGTAAGTCTTGCATTCCTGCACACCCATATTGATCTTTACCAATATTCCCCCCTTCAAAAACAATCTCGGGTTTTATGGGGGCGTTTTTTCTATCCCATACAAGAGAAGTCGTACTATAAGGTGATAATCCCCCCACTTTTGCTAATGGTTGATAATCACAGGACTCTGTAATAGTCACTTTATTGGTATAAGCACCAACTGTAATAGAATTCCAAGATTGAGCAGGGTCATGAATATCTTGTAGTTGATTAGTATCGGGGTATTCCATATCAGAATCAAACGGAACATTACCTGCGCATATAGTAAATAAACGAGGGTTTTTTCCTTCCCCTAAATAATCTACAGCTAATGAATCTAGCGTACTTGACCAAGATGAAGGCCTGCCTCCGTCTGTCCCAGTATTAGCTGAAAGTGACATTGAAAATATACGGCTTCGTTCAATATTTGCAAATTCTGCTGTTGCAATCGCATTAGCAGTTATTAAACCTAGAGACTTGTCTTCGTTATCACCACTACGATCTAAAACTTTAATTGATTCAAATTTATGATTAATAGTTGCTACATCATTAGAACCAAGTATATCGGTTAAATCCCCCCACATAGCAAGCCCAGCCATTTCTGTGCCATGACCATTAATATCCGTAGCGTCTCCGTTATCAGTAACCGTTAATTGATCATTGAGACCTGCAAAAGGAGACAACAAAGGATGCTCTACATTTACGCCTGTATCTAACACGCAAATGTAAGGCTCAGTACCACTGTTATTCACGCTTAGACGTCGCAATAAATCTTCTGTCCATTGCTCTTGTTCTTCATGGGGGGCAGAGTCAAAAAAATCAGCTGTGGTTTTTGGTGCGCGAATTTCAGCAACTCGGCTTAGTAGTAAGGTATTATTTGCTAGTTGATTTTGAGTCGCTTTAACTTGAATAACAGTATGTTCGGGAAATCTTAGCTTATGTTGAGAAACCTCAATTTTAAGCTCGTTAGCTATTAACGTGAAATCAGCAATAATTTCTTTATAGTAGTTTATTGATTCTTTTCTTTTTTTCGGAGTAGATACCCATACTTCCCACCAAATAGATTCATCTTTATCATCTGGTAATAAGGAGTCATCATCAGACCAAATAGCGGCAAATGCCGCAGTTCGGATTGACTGTATTGAATCAATTAATTTCTGATTGTCTAAAGGTTTTTTATGTTTGTTCTTTTTCTTATTTAAATAATCGGTAATTTTTTGTTCAAAATGATGGAGCTTTCCATCTGGAATAAAAACTGTAGCAATAGTTTTTATTTGATTATCATGGGTGATTGTCTTTACGTTATAAAGTTCAATTCCTTGAGTCGCATTAGCAAGGCTTTCCACTGCAATTTCAATATCAGGAAAGCTTTCAAATTCAACTTGAATACCTATACCCATTTTTAATGGAGTTTCTGATGACTCATTTTTAAGTTGATCTAATTGAATTGAAACAGTCGATAAATCACCTCGTAATTTACCACTATGGGCTATTCGGTTTCGGGCTGGGATTATTTTAGAAGGGCCTCCACCACCACTTGGTGAAGTAAATTTTTGCGCCGAACCATATGATTCTAAAAAAAAATGAGGTTTATTATAAATCTTATTCGCCATTAAATTTCCCTATTACATTGCGAAATGCTGACTAATACTCTTTCTATCTTCAATTGCTTCTTGAAGCATAGTGATAGTGATCGACGAATAATCATGAATCAACATCTCCTTGATTGCGTCATTAGCAGCTTGAGTAACTTCTGCATTACTTAGACCATCTGACTTCAATGCTAACTTTTTCCATGAGAAATTCTTAGCAACATAAGGATGAAGTCTAGACTTGAAAAGTGAAACTATTTCACTCTCTGACGGCAATTCGTAGCGAATGACATCATCAAAGCGCCTAAATAGTGCATGGTCAAGGGCTTCAATATGATTAGTAGCACAAACAATGACACTACTAGAATCATCTTGTTCAATCATCTGTAAGAAGCTATTTAGGATTCTTCGTGCTTCACCTACGTCATTATTTGATCCTCGGTGAGAGCCTAATGCGTCAAATTCATCAAAGAAATATACGCCTCTTACATCTCTAATAGCATCAAATATTTGACGTAATTTAGCTGAAGATTCACCTAAATATTTAGTAATCACCGCATCAAGGCGGACTTCAAATAAAGGGAAATTTAATTCTCCTGCAAGTACAGATGCCGTATAAGTTTTACCTGTACCTGGTTTTCCTGCTAATAGTAATTTTCTTCTTGGTGATAAACCATGATTTTTTAGTGTTGATAAATGTTTTTGCTCTTTGACTAAGCGATTTAACCGGCCTTTAACACTTTCAGAAACTATAAGATCATTAAAACGTAGCTTAGGATAGCTTGTTGTCAGCAGTCCCGTAGAATCTTTGACACCACTTGCAATTGAAACAGGTAGATTATTAAGGCTCTTTTTTTTTGCCTTATCAATAAGCTGTTTTAATTCCTGTGCTAGTTTGCCATGACCACTTCTTGCTTCATGCGCAGCAACTTGAAGCGCAATAGATAAAAATCTATCGTCATCTTTATCGATATGCGATTGCATAAGTGCTTTTATTTGCGTTGAACTAGCCATGAAAAATGCTCGAATTAAATAATATATTGACCAATATTATTATACATGAAAGGTGACTTTTCTTCTATTGTTCGATAATAATATGCATGCATATTGTACAAAAAATCCGGAATTAATTTTGATACGTGCTTTTAATTAATAAAAACTCGTAGAATTTGAATGTATTTTAATTAATCTAAATTGAGTTTATACATCAACCTTGGTGGCATTATGTCTTCAAATTCACAATTTAACGCATTAGCTAGCTTGTATAATGTCTCTAACTTAATATTCACATTACCTCTTTCCATTTTTCCATAATTACCGCGCTCTATACCTACATAGGCCGCAAAACCTTCTTGCGAATAACCTGCTTCTTTGCGTTTTTCTCGTAGCTTTTCACCAAAATGTTTAACTAAATCACTCACCTGATTTCCCTCAAGGCAAAATGATTAGATTTTCATGTTGAGCGCTTAACTACCACGCCCTATAATACCCATTATTATAAGAAGTTTATTAGGATTTACTTTGAAATTTGATCCTCTCGTAGCTCAAATTATTGTTGCACCAAATTTTGATAACTTTACAACAAGTGATGTACGCTCGGCGTACTTAGCACTAAAAAATGACTCTTCTTTAGTACCTACAGCAGTTAGGCGAAGTATATATGCTGAATTGCTCAAGCTTGTTAAAAAAGGCTGGCTGAAAAAAGTGGTATCAAATAAAAAAGGATTTACGCGATTCAATAAAACAGAGAGTTTTAACGTTGAGATAATTACTCATTTAGCTAGCTCAGTACCCATTAAAGCCACAGAAAAGGCAGGTGATAAACACTCGCTGTTACTTAGTAAGTTAAATCATTACAAAGCCGATCTATTATTGAATATGGGGGAATCTGAGGCATATAAAGAGCTTTATTTGGAGTCGCCCGAACTGGTAGATGAACTACAGCCACAGTACAACAAAGCGAGAGACAACAATACAAGAATACTTGGCAAGATTAGAGCGATTGAAGGCTTACTGAAGCAGAGCGAAGCATTAGAGAAAATATGAAACTAAGACTATGGCAAGCCGAGTGTATTAATTTAGCGCTTACACAATATCAGAACGGCAATAGCCACTTTTTAGCCTTGGCAACTCCTGGGGCGGGTAAGACCTTGATGGCCTCGGAATTAGCCGATCAATTATTAAAAAATAATATGGTCGATGTGATTATTTGTTTTTCACCGTCTTCAATTGTATCTCAAGACTTTAAGGAAAGCTTGCAACTAAAAACGAATGAACGATTTGATGGGCTTATTGGCGCTAAAGGTAGAACTTTAACATATCAAAGCTTACAGTATTTAGATGTGCACTTTTGGCAGCTATTTGAACGATATCGTGTTTTTGTAATATTTGATGAAATTCATCATTGTGCTGGCTCTAATATTGACAATGCTAATGCATGGGGTGAGCAGATAATTCTTAACATTCATAATAAAGCACAATGCACATTAGCCTTAACAGGTACACCTTGGCGCTCTGATGCTGCTCCTATTGTTCTTTCATCTTATCAGCAGCCTAACAACAAAATAGCGTGTGACTACGTTTACGGGCTTTCAGAGGCTATTGTAGATAATGTGTGTCGGGTTCCAAAAATAGTAGCTGTTGATAATAACCACATTACAGTTGTAGATGACGTTGAAACCAAAACATTTGACTGCTTTAAAGCGTTATTAAACGACTCTGGCGTTTCTTATCAAGAAATTATTGAAAATGAAGCTGTAGTAAAATACATAATTTCTTCCGCTCAAAAAAAGCTTATCTCAATTAGATTGAAAAACCCCGATGCAGCGGGGTTAATTGTTACATCGTCTGTTGAGCATGCCCATCAAATCTCTAAGTTAATGCGAACTTACTTTGACGAGGATAGCATTGTTGTAACCTACCGAGAAAATGAACCTACAAGTATTATTCAGCAGTTTAGGTATGCACAAACTAAGTGGATTATTTCTGTTGGTATGATTAGCGAAGGTACAAACATCCCTCGTTTACAGGTTTGCTGCCACCTTACAAACATAAAAACAGAAATGCATTTTAGGCAAATATTGGGCCGCATACTGAGGGTAACAAACTCTAAGAACCAAGAAGCTATTATGTACATGCCCGCCGAACCTAAGCTTTTAGAATACGCGTATAGAGTTAATCAAGATGTTCCATTGGAAGCTGATGTAGTTAAGTTTGAAAAAATTGAAACTCCTGCTGGAAAAAACACCGCAGATACAGACTCAAGCAATATTACTTTTGATAAACAAAGTAAAAAACCTTCCAAAGCTCAGTTTGATTTTAATAACTTTGCTGACTTTTTTGAGCAGCCAGCTATGGGCAATAGACCTGAAGCGACAGAGGAACATTTTTTAACCGGTGCCTATGAGCGAATAATTAATATATCAGGCCGCTTTCAGCAAGAGGCTATTGCTTTAGGGTTAAGTGAGCTGAGGTAAATACGCTAGAATCTAAGAAGCTTCCATGATTCTTGGCTGGCATTTTTAGCTGAAGTCTGTATGGCGAGGCAGCCAGTTTAAATTCGTGGGTATATCGTTTGCCTTTGTTCATAAAACACCTCTTATTGGAAGTTACAATGTAACTCATTCGGTGTCTAACAAACTATGGGAAGTCCAAATATCTGATAGCTTATTATCAGATAGTAGTCTGAAAGCCATAGTGGCTAACAGACCGTTATCATTATTAAGGTAAGATCAACTTGATCTAGTCTTATAATTTACGCAGCTTTAAAGCAATAAACAGCCAATTTGTTACCGTCTAAATCACGTGTGTACGCTGCGTAGGCATGAGGTGCCCAATCGCGAGTCCCTGGTGCGCCTTCATCAGGACAACCAGCCGCTAAAGCCGCTGCGTGAAAGGCATCGATAGCCGCACGGTCAGGCGCTTCAAAGCTAACCATAGTGCCATTTCCTACAGTCGCAGGCTGGCCGTTGACAGGTTTCAGTACAAAGAATGAAGGTTCGTCTACGCCCCAGATTGAACCGTTTTCATCTAAATCGGCAATGCGCTTAAGACCAATGGTGCTTAAAACGTTATCGTAGAAGGCGCGGGCTTTGTTTAAGTCATTAGTGCCAAGTGTTGTATGTGTATATATGCTCATAGTGTATTCCTTAGAAAAATTAATAAAATTATTTAGGTGCAAACATTTTGTCTGCGGTGCGGTGTGCGGTATAAACAGCTTCACCATCACTTTCAGCATCAAAGATAACGGTAACGTTAGGGGTGAACAGTATTACGTCACCTACTTCTGCTACATATTTGTTGCCTTGTAAGTCGCGCATCACAATCTTGCCTTTAGTGATGACTTTGTATTCGACAAATTCATAAACAAATTCGAACTCAACGCCAGGTTGCATGGCAAAGAAACCTACGGTTAAGCCATTTGAATTATCGGTGACAGTAACTTCTGCCATCTGGCTTTTCAGATTATTAACTTCAAGTAGGCCCGCTAGGTCGTTTAACTTAAACGTACCCGCTTTAAATAGTTGAATACTCGGATCTTGAGCTAGTTTAGTTGCGATATTTTCATTTACAGACTGAGTCATTTTTTTATTCCTAATATGGTGTACTGAAAAATCAGTATCTATACCCGTACTACTTGCTAAAAGCTGCATCTTGAAGTGGCAACGGGTACATAAATCGTATGTTTAATTTTAATACTAATTAATACTATAGAGCCGATGCATTGCTGCTACCTGACTCATGGCGGCTACTTTACATTGTTTATGAGAAATGATAACCACCATAAAAATCAAATGACTTTTACTTATAGGTAACAATGGTAAAAGCATAGAAGGTCAGGGTTTTATCAGGTTAACAGGTTAAATTATGGCAAGAAATAAAATGGGAAAGTGACTGATTTTCCTAACAGATGGGTTAAAGTATGAGTAAAGTAAGTTACGGCTTTTAAGCATTAACGCCGCAGTAATCAAATTACCACGGCGTTGTTTAGAGACTGCTTCAGATTAAGCTAATGTTTAGGGGATTTTAAACTAACCTTAATGTAACTTCATTTTTGGACGCACGACGCGCAGTATTTTTTCGCTGATCCACAAAGCAATGGTTTTAGCACTGCCGTGAATAGCGCGCTGATGCATGCGATATAATGAAAGATACATAAAGCGAGCAATTATACCTTCAATAAAAAAGCTATTGCTGGTCAGGTTGCCCATTAAATTCCCTACGGTGCCATAGCGCGACAGGTTAACTAGTGAGCCATGGTCGTTATATTCAAAGGCACAAAGAGGGCGATTTTTTAACGTCGCAAGCAAGTTTTTTTCAATACATTGCGCCATTTGGTGCGCCGATTGCGCGCGCGGCGGTACTTGTTTGCCATCTGGTTGGGTAAAGGCGCAGCAATCACCTAAAACAAAAATATTGTCATCGACCGTGCTTTGTAAAAATTGATTTACTTGTATTTGATTACTGCGAGTGAGCTCAAAAATACCTAAGTCCTTGATAAAGTCAGGTGCTTTTATACCCGCGGCCCATAACATAATATCAGCATTAATCATTTCGTCTTTTTGGGTAATAACACCTTGCTCGGTAGCCTCTTTTACTTGTGTATATTCACGTACATTAACGCCTAATTTTAATAGCTCGCGTTTTGCACTGGTCGCAATGCGTTCAGGTAAGGCGGGTAAAATACGGGGGCCGGCTTCAATTAAATGAATATGTAAACGCTTAGATGACATATTTGTTAAGCCGTATAGCTTTAACAACTCAGAGACATGATAGAGCTCAGCTGAAAGTTCTACACCCGTGGCACCGCCGCCAATAATAGCAATATTGAGCGATTGTTGTTGATTATCGTCTTGGTGAAGGCGAGTAAAGCTGTCTAGTAATGAGTGCTGAAAACGCTCAGCTTGTTGATTTGAATCTAAAAAGTAGCAGTGCTCTTTTATACCTGGGGTATTAAAGTCGTTACTTACGCTGCCTACAGCAATAACCAGATGATCATAAGTTACACTGCGCTCGGGTAAAATAGTGTGGCCTAACTCGTCATAAAGTGGCGCGAGGGTAATGGTTTTATTACTTTGGTTAATATTACAAAATGTACCTAGTTGGAAACAGTAATGATGCTTAGCAGAATGAGCAGAATAGACAACACCATCTAAATCGGGGTCAATAGATCCGGTCGCTACTTCGTGCAGTAACGGTTTCCAAATATGGGTGCGATTTTTATCAATCAGTAGAATATCGGCATGCTTTTTTTTACCTAGCTTGTCGCCTAATTGGGTAGCTAGCTCTAATCCGCCAGCACCACCGCCAATGATAATAATTTTTGGTGTGGTAATACTCATAATGTTGTCCTAAAAATAGTAACTTTTAATAACTTATCACTTATGCATGAGAAAGCGATCTGAAAGCCATAATGGCTAACAGACCGTTATCATTATTAAGGTAAGATCAACTTGATCTAGTCTTATAATTTACGCAGCTTTAAAGCAATAAACAGCCAATTTGTTACCGTCTAAATCACGCGTGTACGCTGCGTAGGCATGAGGTGCCCAATCGCGAGTCCCTGGTGCGCCTTCATCAGGACAGCCAGCCGCTAAAGCCGCTGCGTGAAAAGCATCGATAGCTTCACGGTTAGGCGCTTCAAAGCTAACCATAGTGCCATTTCCTACAGTTGCTGGCTGGCCGTTGACAGGTTTTAGTACAAAGAATGAAGGTGCGTCTACGCCCCAGATTGAACCATTTTCATCTAAATCGGCAATGCGCTTAAGACCAATGGTGCTTAAAACGTTATCGTAGAAGGCGCGGGCCTTGTTTAAGTCGTTAATGCCGACAGTTACATGAGTAAATACGCTCATTTATATGCTCCGTTTATTACAAGTTAAGAATGAATTGTTATTTATCGAATGTAGCGCACACACTGGATGTAAATGACTACTGTTCGTTTCGATGAAGGTATCATAGTCTTTTTCTGCTGGATGATAATACCACCGTTCGTAAACTCACTTTTACTATGGTGTAATAGTTGTAAGCGGCCGTAACAAGGGTGGTAGGGATAGGTTAAGTCACCTGCTGCTCGACGAGCATCAGCCGAGGCATACAAGTAACTCGGTTAAGCTAAGTTACCGCTCCCCCTGTAGGTTTTTAACAAATAAAAAATCAAGCAAGCTGAGATATATGCTTCTGTTGCTTATTGTGATGTTGACGCTTTTAATGGTTGATGATTATATTTATGGTATTAGCTATTTATAGTAATAGCCTAGCGTTAAATCGTTTTGAAAATTTACCTGTCCTTACCTTATCGCACAGATTCTAGGTGATATTGAAGTGTGAAGCTGACTTACTGAGCTAAAGGTGTAGGCACGACAGCTAATAATATCAGAGTAACTGCTTGGCCAAGTAATCTACCAATAGCCTTATTTTCGGTGATAAATGGCGATTCTGAGGATAGACCGCCCATATCCCTTCGTCAGGCACACGATAATTGTATAGCAATGTGGTAAGTTCACCGCTTTGCAGGTGGCGTTGAACATAGTAATCGGGTAATTGCACTATCCCCAAGCCTTTCAATGCAGCATCTACAAGAGCAAAGCCACTGTTGTAACGCAACTTTCCAGTTACGCGAATATTTCTTTCTCTGCCCGACTCTCTAAAGTGCCAATAATCAAGGGTTCCCAAAAGACAACTGTGTTTATTAAGTTCGGTCAAAGAATGAGGTATGCCATGCTTTTCTAGGTAAGCTGGTGATGCGCATACATAGTTTGTCCTCTTCCCTAGCTTTTTTGCCATCATCGAAGAGTCACTTAGCTTGCCAAGACGAATAGCCAAATCATATCCTTCTTCAACTAAGTCAACTTGCTGATTACTTAAGTATGCAAAAACTTCAACATCGTCATATTGCTTCATAAAATTGTTCATTAGAGGCAAAATCTGTTGCTCACCATAGGTCACAGGAGCTGTCAGCCTAATTTTCCCTTGAGGCTTCGATTGTAAGTTGGTGATGGCTCGTTCAGCAGCGTCTAGCCCATCGAGAACACTGCGACAATGCTGATAAAAAACACGCCCTTCTTCGGTTAGTGATACTTTACGAGTGGTACGATAAAATAATTTTACATTCAATCGCTTTTCTAATGCACTTACCTGGCGACTAACCTGAGCTGTAGAGATAGCCATCTTTTTTGAAGCAAGCGTAAAGCTTTCATTTTCAGCAACGTATACAAATTCACTGATACCATCCCACTGCATGATTATTACCCCTGTGCACAAGTGATTTTACAAATCAGCATATTATCATCTTTTTAGAAAAGAATATAATACCCACCATAAACAAAAAGGTGCTGAGTCTTAACAAAGCCGTAAGTAATTCCATCCAGGTAAAGCGAAAGTGTTATTTCTGTAACAACAGCTTGCATAAAAATTATAGGAAACAAATATGAGTTGGTTATTTCTTTTTTTAGGTGTCGCAGCAGAAGCAATGTCTCATGTGGCATTAAAAGAAACTGATGGTTTCACCAAGCCGCTACCAAGTGTTTTAGTCTTGTTAGGACACTTGGCTGCATTCATGTTTATAGGCCAAGCAATGAAGGGCATGCCTGTTGGTATCGTTCACGCGTTATGGGCAGGTTTAGCGATTATCACCGTGACTTTATTATCTACCATTATTTACCGTCAGCATCTAGACTTAACAACATGGCTTGGGATGGCATTAGTCGCTATTGGCATTGCAATGATTAACCTTTCTCAAAGTCATAGTCATTAAGAGTATCAAATTTCTTTTTCCGCAAGTTATTAAGCGTGTAAAGATACATTTAGGTAGCATCGCTGCCTTATTATTACTCATAGGTAAAAGTTAATTGCGTGATAAGCATATTATCACCATTAAATAAAAAGAGTACACTGGCTTCATAGTGGAAGTTAGCGTTTGTGCGAAACTATTAAAATATCAACAATTGAAAAGTGAGAATAAATATGTCGGATAAATTTATTAAATCTAAAGCCGCCATTGCTTGGGGGCCTAAGCAACCATTATCTATCGAAGAAGTCGATGTAATGTTGCCGCGCAAAGGCGAAGTGTTAGTTAAAGTGATTGCCTCGGGCGTATGTCATACCGATGCTTTTACGTTATCAGGTGATGATCCAGAAGGTATTTTCCCGGTAATTTTAGGCCACGAAGGCGGTGGTATTGTTGAGCAAATTGGTGAAGGTGTTACCAGTGTTCAAGTGGGAGATCATGTTATTCCTTTATACACACCAGAGTGTGGCGAATGTAAATTTTGCTTATCGGGTAAAACCAACCTATGTCAAAAAATTCGTGAAACTCAGGGTAAAGGCTTAATGCCTGATGGTACTACACGCTTTTATAAAGATGGCCAGCCAATTTTCCATTATATGGGTTGTTCAACGTTCTCTGAATACACAGTATTACCTGAAATTTCGTTAGCGAAAGTCAACAAAGATGCTCCACTTGAAGAAGTTTGTTTGCTCGGTTGTGGTGTAACTACCGGTATGGGAGCTGTAATGAATACTGCGAAAGTTGAAGAGGGCTCAACCGTAGCTATCTTTGGTCTTGGCGGCATTGGTTTATCAGCGGTGATTGGCGCAACGATGGCAAAAGCAGGTCGTATTATTGCTATTGATATTAACGAAAGTAAATTTGAGTTAGCGAGAAAGTTAGGCGCTACAGATTGTATTAACCCGAAAGATTATGACAAGCCTATTCAAGACGTGATTGTTGAATTAACAGATGGTGGCGTTGATTACTCGTTTGAGTGTGTCGGTAACGTGAACCTGATGCGCTCTGCATTAGAATGCTGTCATAAAGGTTGGGGCGAATCAGTAGTGATTGGTGTTGCCGGTGCAGGTCAAGAAATTTCCACCCGTCCGTTCCAACTTGTAACTGGGCGTGTATGGAAAGGTTCTGCATTTGGCGGTGTTAAAGGTCGTACTGAGTTACCTGATTATGTAGAGCGTTATTTAGCTGGTGAATTTAAATTAAGTGACTTTATTACGCATACCATGGCACTCGATGACATTAATGAATCGTTTGATTTGATGCACAAAGGTGAAAGTATCCGCACAGTGATCCATTTCGATAAATAAACGTCATTTAGTTAAGTAAGATGAGTTTAGTTAAGTAAGAGCAAGCCTTCTTAAGAGAGCTTGCTCTGTCATTTTGAGGTTCTACCATGATAATAGAGAATATCAGTATAAACAAAAGCTTTGGTGGCTGGCACAAGCAATACAACCATCAATCGAAAATATTAAATTGCGCGATGCGCTTTGCTATTTACTTGCCTCCGCAAGTTGCCAGTGGCGAAAAAGTACCGGTATTGTATTGGCTTTCGGGCTTGACATGTACTGATGAAAACTTTATGCAAAAAGCCGGTGCACAGCGTATGGCTGCCGAATTAGGTATCGCGATTGTGGCGCCAGATACTAGCCCTCGTGGTGAAGGTGTTGCCAATGATGATGGTTATGACTTAGGTCAAGGGGCCGGCTTTTATGTCAATGCAACCCAAGCACCTTGGAATCGCCATTTCCAGATGTACGATTACGTAGTTAATGAGTTACCCACCATTATTGAAGCTGCATTTCCAGTATCAGATAAACGTGCCATTAGTGGCCACTCTATGGGCGGACACGGTGCATTAACCATTGCTATGTTAAATCCAGATCGCTATAGCTCAATGTCGGCGTTTAGCCCGATTTGTAACCCGGTACAATCTCCTTGGGGCAAAAAAGCTTTTACCGCTTATTTAGGCAAAGACAAAGCGACTTGGCTTAATCATGATGCCAGTGAATTGATTCGCAAAGCCAGCCAGTTTGTTCCCGCTAAAGTTGACCAAGGTGGTGCGGATGAGTTCCTTCGTGAGCAGTTAATGCCTGAAAAATTAGAGGCAGCAGCAAAAGCTAAAGATTACCCGCTAGAATTGGTAGTCCACGAAGGTTATGATCATAGTTACTATTTTGTCTCATCATTTATTGAAGATCATTTGCGCTTCCATGCACAACACTTAAGTAAATAACGCTAGATTTAACTGTATTAGATTGATTTATTTTAAAGGAAAACCTTCTTGTCCGATTTATTCCAAACTCGTTTGCAACACCTCAAGTTATCTGGTGGCTTAGCATTGCTAAGTCAAATTCAACGGGGAATTGAAAAAGAGGGCTTAAGGGTTACACCGCAAGCTTTGATAGCACAAACAGGGCATCCCGAGGCACTCGGCTCAACGCTAACGCACAGAAGTATTACCACCGATTACTCGGAAGCGTTACTGGAATTTATTACTCCTGTATGCGAGCAAGTTGATGACACTATCGACTACTTGAATGATTTGCATCTTTTTACCTTGCGCCACATGCCGGGTGAATACCTCTGGCCTGCCAGTATACCATGCCGACTAGTGGGAGAAGCAAGCATACCCATTGCACAGTATGGCAGNGCAGCTCTAATATCGGTCAAATGAAGCATATTTATCGTCAAGGCTTAGCATATCGTTATGGCCGGACAATGCAATCGATAGCAGGTATACATTATAACTTTTCAATGGCTGATAACTTTTGGCCTTATTGCCAGCAAGCTTGGGGTGAACAAGGTGATTTACAAGCGTTTAAATCGCAGTGCTATTTTGATTTGATCCGTAATTTTTGTCGACATTCATGGTTATTAGTCTATTTATTTGGCGCTTCGCCGGCTTTAGATGATAGTTTTATGGGGGATAAGAAAACCGTTCAGTTAGACTCCTTCAATAAACATACGCTTGGCTTACCATTCGCTACCTCGCTTCGAATGAGTAACTTAGGCTATCAAAGTGAAGCGCAAGCAAACTTAAATGTTAGCTATAACAATTTAGACAATTATGTCGACGATGTTACCGCTGCAATCGAGAAGAATTACCCTGATTATGAAAGAATTGGTATTAATGTTAACGGCAATTATCGTCAGCTTAATAGTAATTTACTGCAAATTGAAAATGAATATTATAGCGAAATTCGCCCTAAACGCGTTACACAATCGGGTGAAAAACCGATAGTGGCGCTTAAAGAACGGGGCGTTGAATACATTGAAGTGCGTATTCTCGATACTAATCCATTTTTGCCGGTAGGTATTGATGCTCAACAGATCCGCTTCCTCGATGTGTTTTTGCTGTATTGCCTTTTGTCTGAAAGTCCTGAATTGAGCGTTGAGGAGTCGGCAGAAATTAAATCGAACCAGCAACATGTCGTACAAGAAGGGCGAAATCCTAAGTTAATGCTTACAAAAAACGGTCAAAAAATTGCGTTTAAAGAAGCTGCAAATTCACTACTGACAAAGTTGCAGCCTGTAGCAGATTTACTAGACCAAGCACACAATGAAAGGTTGACTCAAGTCTTGAGTGATAATAGCCATACACATAGCAAGGCACTTAGCGAACAAATAGCTAAGGTAGAAAATAGTGACCTAACTCCATCTGCTATTATGATGGCCAATATTAACAACGGCGATGAATTTATCGCATCGATGCTTTCACAAGCCAAGCAACATCAAGCTTATTTCAGTGAACGTAGCTTATCTAGCGCAATGGAAGCACAGTTGGAACGAGAGACGATTGAGTCAATGCAACAACAGAAATTACTTGAAGCAAGTGATGATATTTCATTCGAGCAATTTCTTGCACGACAAAGTGCCTGATAGCTCCCTGAATTAATAACGACGGTGGCTCCGTCGTTATTAATGATTCAAATAAAAAATAGGACAGCTAATTAACCAAATTGGCTTAATACTAATCTGCTTAATGGATTGTGCACTTAACAAACACTAAGCCACTTGCTCTATTTCTACTGAACATAATATTAAGGCGAGATAATAATGATTGTTCGAGATAAACCTAATGCGTTTAAACTGTTGTTCATTTTACGTGGCTTCGTTGTACCGCTTATATTCGAGCAAATCGCCTTTTTTATCCTGTTAGGGGCTGCGGTTGCTGCTGCACAATACTACTATCCGGTTATATTCCCGACTTTTACTTTATCGCCATTAGCGCTATTAGGTTTGGCCTTATCGTTATTTCTGGGTTTTAGAAATAATGCTTGCTATGAGCGTTGATGGGAAACACACAAGCAATGGGGGCAGTTAGTCATTGACGTGCGCAGTTTATCCCGTCAGGTGACCTCTTATGTAGGTGAAAATGTCAAAGGTAGTGCTGAATTGCAACAACGTCTGATCTACCTGACGATCGCTTTTAGCCATGCCTTAAGACATCACTTACGACAATCTGAACCATGGAGCGATATTGAGAAATATCTTAACCCTGAGGATATAGCAGCGCTGCGCAAATCACAGAATTTACCTGACGCACTGCTGCGTTTAATGGGCAAAAAGCTCGGTACTTGTCGCCATAAAAATTTATTATCTGACTTTTTAATCTAAACTATCGACGATAACATTACTTCGATGGCCACCGTGCGCGCGAGTTGTGAGCGCATTCAAAGTACCCATTACTGTTTGCTTATATGCTACTGGTGCAACGTACCGCCTATCTCTATTGTTTAATATTGCCGTTTGGCATTGTTGCCTCTATGGGGCTGATCACACCGTTATTTTGCGCCATAATCGCCTACACATTTTTTGGTTTAGATGCATTAAGTAAAGAGTTAGAAGAGCCCTTTGGCCTTTCGGCTAATGACTTGCCATTAAGCGCTATATCTCGGGCTATTGAAATTAGTTTATTAGAGATTTTAGGTACTACTGAGTTACCAACGCCTATTCAACCGGTCAAACATCGACTTATTTAACCCACAATGGCTATTCCGGAATTTAAAATGAAAGAAACATTTCGATTTATTAGCTAGATAGCCATTATATGATCGCTTTAGGGGAAATGTGCTGTGGTAGAACACCATTAGAAACATGATTAGATGGTAAATCGATTTGGGCTGAGAAGAATTTGCTCAAATTTAGACAGACAGTCACCGATAAAAAAACGAGTAACTGTCAGCTCTAGTTTGAGCAGTACATAAGCTGTACTAGCTCTTTACTTATACTCAATTTTATTAATAAACCACTCTTTTACCCCTACTGGTGTTTTAACTTGAAACTCATCATCAACTTCCTTTTTTAGCATCGCTCTGGCCATAGGAGAGTCAATAGATATGTAATCGCTACGACCATAGATCTCATCAGGGCCAACTATGCGAAAAATTTTTGTTTCACCATCATCATTTTGAACCTCTACCCATGCCCCAAAGAAAACCTTGCCGGCTTGTTGAGGAGAGTAGTCAATGACTTTGACTGCTTCGATGCGTTTCCTAAGGAACCTAATTCGAGAATCTATCTGTCTAAGTAACCTTTTATTTTCTTTATAATCAGCATTATCTGAACGATCGCCAAGACTAGCAGCCCAAGCTACTTTTTTTGTTATTTCGGGCCTGTAGTCGCGCCAAAGATAATTAAGCTCTTTATTAAGACCTTCTAATCCTTCACGCGTTATTAGATTCGTATACAAATGGTTTGTCCCATCCCACTATTACAAATACTGCAATGCTTTTTTAACAGCATCTAAAATTGCAACCGGGAGAAAATTATCTTTATCATTACTTGATAATATACTACCGTTTGGCCCCACTTCCAAACCAGCTCGGCGCATAAACTCTTTAGATATGAGGTATTCAAGAGCTTCTCTTTCTAAGTCAGTCAATTTTGAGTGTGGTGACGAAGACGACCCACCGTCATAAAATTCTATGACTTGATCAATCGGTACAATTTCCTTTACTAGTTTTTCAGCTGCTAATTTTTGAGAGTAGAGAATGTTAGCTTGCAGCCTAACTACAGGGTCTTTTAATTTTTCTATCCAAGAGGAGCTTTTTCCTTTATTCAAACTAATTGTTGATTTATCCGGTTTGAAGTTTGAATCTGTAAAACTCGCGATCAAGATTTGGTATGGTTCTCCGGTCTTATTGCGTAAACTTTGAGCTGCCGGAACACCACGACCTTTGCCAAGGCGTGCAATAATAGAGTAACCAAATTCATTTAAGCCGCGTTCTTTTTGTTCTGTACAGACTTGAAAAATTGCATCTAATGAGCATTGGACACGAGATGATGTTTGCTTTTTAAGTTGTTCAAGTACTGTTTTAGGCGATAATTCTGTCATATTAATCTACCTGATTTAACGGTGTTGAGCTTGCGAATAATGATTTAATATCCATTAAGGTCAACCTTTCTTTTTCTAAAAAGTCGTTTAAAGCTAAAGTACCATTTATTAGCTTATCAAGCTTCTCCCAGCTTTGAAGTCTTGACAGCATAAGCTGTGTCATTTGATTGCCAACCGCAAGTTGCTGCTTCTCTGTTAGAAATATAAATTGAGGATTCATTCCATTGTTCAGCAACATCCTATCAAGAGCCTGGCTTCTCCGTGTAACTGCTAGTTCATCACTACAGCTATGATAAAGTTCAGCATTCTCACATACTTCTGAAAGTTGCTGAAAACTGCTAACATCATCGAGTTCAAAGCTAATTTCAAACTCATTAGGTACTATTAACTGAAGCTTTGAACCTTCTTGTTGCTTATCGTTATTTATTACTTTTTGACAATTGGTCAGATGCTTATGAAGCGAGTTCATGTCAGCCATATACAGATCCAACTTTTTAGCTCTAGTTTCAATTTCTGAATTTAATTTGCGTCTGAGAGCTTGAAGCTGTTGCTTTTCATCTTCTAATTGCTGATTTTTTTGTTTATACAACTCATGTGAAATAACATCTACTTTGCTAGCTGCATTATTTAGCTCTTTTTCTAAGCTTGTAAAGCGATATGATTGAGTATTAACGGCTAAACTAACCTCATTAAAAAGTGCTGAAAGACCCATCATAAAAGCTGGACCTGTGACAAAAAACCTGCATTGAATACAGTTTTGTTCACCTAGGTAACCTGCATTCACAGGGTGATATATATTTGCCTTTGTTGCAACCGCATCACCGCCTTCTCTACAGAACGCACCGCCAACAGGGCAGATTCCAAAGTCCTTAAACAGATAGCTAGAAGCAGGTCTACTATTGTTTAAAGTCTGCAGAAATTCAGGGTTATTTCCAAGTAATTGCTTTTTACATTCTTCAATTCGTTGGGATTCAATAAAGCTTTTTAAAGTATCCGACCCATTGCTTAAGGCTTGTTTTTCACCAAGCTTCAATTTTTCACGAAGATTAGCCCCCGTTTTATCGCTTTTTAAGTAGTAAATCGACATCACAACAGATGAGTGGCCAACTAGCTTCATGATGACTTCCAGTGGCATACCAAACTCATAAACGTATGCATTAATTAAACTCACACGCATACAATGAGGAGTATATTCAGATTTAAACAAGCTAAGAGCAATGCCCTCTTGCTGTTCAAGTTGAAGATGACATTCTTTGAAACTTTTTCCAGCATAAGTTGCAGAAGTCAGTTGGTCTTTCGAAGCAAAAAATAGTGCTGCTGCAAGGCGGCTTGCTAAACGAGATCCAAAAAAACCAGGCTCTTCATTTTGATAATCTCTGAACAAAAAACAATTAATACCTTTTTGTTTTCTCTGTACCTCATTTAAATTAGTTCGCCTACAATCAAACCACTTTGTTGGTTTTGAAATAGGGTTATACTTTTCTTGCCACTTTCTCAACTTAATGAGCCAATAAGCTAATTCGATTGGCATAAATGCTATGGTATAACCTTCACCACTAAAGTGAGTTTTATTTGAAGTATAATGGACACCAAAGTCATTATCTTTGGTTTTGTTTATCATACTTTGTTGTTTTGTTAGACCCGTTAACTTATTCCGATTTGGTTTCCAGACAATTGCTCCATTTTTAATATCCGGCACTTCAGCATCTGCCTCACCCGAATCACAATAAACAATTTGTCTTCCTCTTGCAGGTAACTGCATTAATGTATATGTATAAGTCCAGTATATTGGTAGCCAAAGGAATGTTCTATCTCCTTCCTGCCTGATAATACAATCAGGATCTGTATCATCAATAAGGGATAAATCATTGATTTGAATCCAATCTGCTGAGCTTCTGTGAAGGTGTTTGAGATCTGAATAGTTAGTCTTATTTTGAATCTCATTAGGAGGGAATATCCACTCTCTAGCACTTTTTACAAACTGATAAGGCAAAGCTAATTTATTTGTTTCATTGAGTAAAACTGGTGCTATTTCATCATCAAAGTTAATTCGGACAAAGGGGTTTCTTGCTCCTTTAATTCTAGAAATTTCTCCCGTTTCAGGATCTTCAACAGTTAAAAAGTTAACAATAGTCCAATTTAAAAACTCATTAACTGAAAATAACCACTTTTTCTTACGTAAAACAGATTCCTTTTCAAACAAATCTAACATTGGTTGTATATTAGTTTTATCCCTTATAAGGAACTCTAAAGGAGATACTTCATAATTATTAGGTTCAATATATTCACGGACAAACTCACATAAATCTTTAACCTTTGTATCACCAGCTTTAGCAGATTTCAAAAATTCAACTATGGAATCTGACCATAATTTCCATTTTGGATCAAAATATTTAATTTGATATGGTCTATTTGTCCCAAGAAAATTATATGCGTTTGTCCAACCACATGTTTTATAAGTCTCTTCTGGCGAAGAAGGAATTCGCGGATCATGTAGTTTCGTACGCATATTTTTATAATCTTTTAAAGTCTTACACTTATATTTAAGTACTATTAAACGTAGTTCTTCATATGAATATGGCCGAGAGATGTTTAATAAATCATACCAATCAACCCAATTTTCAAACTTTTTATCTGGCTTGCCAGGTAATTGTTTATATTTTTTTTGTACCTCCCGGTACTGCTTCGAGTTACTAATATTAAGTATTTTGCATGCTTTTTTGAGTATTTCTAAGTTATCAACGATTTCAGGTAAGACAAAATCTATCCAATTTGTCCAACTAATAGAGTAATAGCTGTCAGGGTTTTTAGGTAAATGCAAATCAGCTAAAGGACATTTTTTATAATCGGCAAAACTAATAACATTTAAAGTTTGGATAATTTTCTTAGCATCTTCATAAGACTTAAAAATTTTCTTTTCCAAATCTAGAAACTCTGTCCAATTTATCCAATCATCTGCATATATAGAAAAAGGTTTTACAGTTAAACGTGGATCTTCTTTATACCTGGTTTTGTATTCTAACAAAGAGGATACTTTTAGTGCTTTCGCTGCATTATGAGCTTCTGTATAAGTGGAATAAAACTTGCTCGCTACTTTAAGAAAGACTTGCCAAGACTCCCATCTATGGATATATGTTTGTCGTGGAACTGATGGTAATTTCAAGTCTTTTTTATAGTTTTCTCGATATTCAGCAGCTGTTTTGATACCTAATTCAATAACAGCCTCCTGTGCTTCTTCATAACTATGAAATTTAGGGGTACTTCCTAGAAAAGTATGCCAATTAATCCATTCTTTGCAATATTTTACACCGGGGTTTGCTGGTAAGTAAGGATCTAAGTGATACTTACTTTTATACTCCTTAAGAGAAGTGATATTCATTGCTTGCGTGGCTTGCATAGCTTCAATAAGAGTTAAATATTTTTCTTTCTTTGAAGTATTTAAAAAAAATTTCCAGCCAAGCCAGTCTTTCAAGTAGACTTGGTCTGGACAAGATGGAAGTTTTGGGTCATCTAAACGTTTTTGTTTATATTGAACTAATGTAGTGACTCCTAGTTTTTTTGCAGCAACTTTAGCTTCCTCATATGTCAGATAAAACTGTATAAGCTTTTTACCTAAAAAATCCCCCCAGTTTATCCAGTTCTCTTCATATACCTTATATGGTTGTGATGGTAGTTGGAGATCTTCTTTAAAACGTTTCTTATATTCGCTGTTAGATTTAATTCCTAGTGCTTGAGTGGCACTTTTGGCATCTGCGTAAGAAGTATAAAACTTGTAAGTTTTATTTAAAAAGTGGGGCCAACCATGCCAACTTTTGGCATACTTTTTATTAGGCATACCGGGGAGCATTGGATCGTTGTGATAGTTCTCACGGTATTCAGTTACTGAAATTATACCAAGCTTTAGAGCTGCTTTTTGAGCAAGTTCATAACTTTCATAAAATTTAATATCTTTTCCTAGAAAACTAAACCAGCCAGGCCATTCATCTTTATATTTTCTAGTTGGTTTCGCTGGTAGTCTGGGGTCTTCTTTATAGCGTTTAACATATTCACTACTAGATTGAATCCCTAAAGATATAACTGCTTTTTTTGCCGAGCTTAAATCAAAGTAGGATTCATCAAATGTATTTAAAAAATGCTGCCAACCCTCCCACTCTTTAAAAAATACCTTGTCAGGGGAGAAAGGTAGTAGAGGATCATTCCTACGACACGAAATGTAAGCTTTTTTGGTCTTAATTCCAAGATCTAAAACAGCTTTTTGAGCTAAGCTATACGAAGTATATACCTCTTTTTCCTTACCTAAAAAAGATTTCCACCCTTTCCATTCGCTTGAATAAGTTATTCCTGGGACTGATGGCAACTGTGGGTCTTGTTTATATTGTGCCATATATTGAGTACTTGTCGTGATACCCAACACACTCACAGCTTTTTCCGCGAGATCGATAGAGCTATAAAAATTTTGATTAGTACCAAAAAAATCTCTCCAACCCTTCCAGTCATCTTCATAGTAAATATTCGGTGTGCTAATCAGTAAAGGGTCTGATTTATATTGTCTCTTATACTCTTCCCTTGTACTGACGCCTAGTGCTTGTATTGCTTTTTTAGCATCAGATAATTTAGCATAAAATTCTTTTTTTGTGCCAAGAAAACTCTCCCAATCTTCCCATTCATTTTTATAGATATTATTGGGCGTACTAACTAGCAGCGGATCTTCTTTATATCTTAGTTTATATTCTTTGGTAGTTTTTACACCAAGCAATTGTGCATGTTTTTTGGCTAGTGCGTATTCTCGATAAAAGTACTTTCTCATATATCGTTCTTTCTCATTACATTACGAATATCGATATCATTAGGTTTCAAATAAACCAAACAACTGAAAATACTTTTATGATGCATAGCTTTTTGTATCTCTAACTGATTGAAGCCGGCTTGGTTTAAACTATATCCATAAGAATGCCGATGAGAATGTGGGCTAGTACCGAAGCATTTTCCAGCCTCAAGTCCAATTCGCTCGACTCCACGCTTGTACTTTTGGATAAAATTCTTTTTAGATTCAGGGTCTCCATTTGAGTTAGTAAAAAGATATGGATGATTTCCAGTAACTCTTACTGCTAAATATTGTTCCAGTAACCAAGCCAGTTCTTTAGCTTTGTTATTTGGAAATATCATGACATCAAAAGAAAGATTTTGATTCGTTAATCGAGGTTGCTTCCATCCTGAATAAAGCCTATGAGAGCGTTTATATTCATTGCGTGGTTTTTGTCGAAAGCGAGTATTTAGATACTCCCGTCGATTAGAGAAACCTAGCTCTGGACTAGCTCCATCGCTTGGATGAAAAACTGAAAAAATTGCCGTACTATTTTTTACATCAATAGTAATATCACGAATATATATGTGAAAGCATTCAGATAGTCTTAGTCCACCATAATGCATTAACATAACTATTAGGACGCATCCGAAATCAACTTCTCTTGTTCGATGATTGAGAAATCCATATTTCAAGAAGCGTTGAAAGTACTCTTCTGGAAATCGATTTACAGACTCAATAGATAGTAAATGATTCATTGGCCCTTGAATGCTTCGTATCATTGCGAATCTATTTTTAGATGGGTTACTCAGATGATTTAAAAAGCAATTAGATTCACGTTTATAGTAAGCACACCAGCGCATTCGTTCTTCAGCTCTAGTAGCTTTTCTTAATGGATTTAGGTTAGGAAGATCATATCCATAGATTTCATCAAGATAGTCACAATAACAATTGATATGACTCAATAACACATTAACATCTTCAACCTTTCGCGGGGACCAATACAAATTCGAGGGATCATTCTGTGAATCATCTATTGAGCCAAAGCAGAGAACATCAACAAACGAACGTAATAGCTCAGTTGCTGATGTGAATGTACTTGTATGAGCATTCATAAACTTAAGCAGTTGCTCAACCGCAAACACATTTCGTTCAAGCCAAGACTGAGATTTATTACGTTTTGTATAAAGAAATCTAAGATGTGAAACTAATATACCTTTATCTGTTATGAGTAATGGCAAGCTAACAGACAAGACAGATTGATTTGCTTTATAATCGACACGCCGTTTTAGAATATAAGCCAAAATACCAATCCAATAAATTGTACTATTAAGTATATAGTTAGTGACACTAATACAACTAGGTTTAGAATATTAATATTGATTTAGCAAATTATATTACTCATTTAATGATAATTAGTATGGTTAGTAGAGTAGAACTAACTACGCAACCCGCAACAGCCTTGATGCGTACCTATATCAGACACTGGAAAATAAGGCTAAATGGATTGAGGCATTCAAGGCGTTTAAGACGACAGATCGCAAGATGGAAGATTTAGGTAATGACAGCTTAACTTTTGCTGAGATTAAAGCAGAGGTGTCAGGCAATCCATTAATTTTAGAGCATTTACAAACTACAAAACTTGTTGAAAAGTTAGCTATGCAGCAAAAGCGCCACCAGCAACAGCAACATAGATACCAAAGATCATTAACCAATTTAAAATATGAAATTGAGAACCACCACCGAGCTATAGAAAGCATCAATAAGGACAAAGCTTTATACGAACAAAATAAGTTACCTGAAGGTGAGTTTAAAGCGGTTATAGATGGGTATACGATTCCAAAATATAACATGGCTGGTGAAATGGTAATGAAAAAAGTGCAAGAATACAATTTCTACAAATCTAATAAAATGGACGAAACCGTTATGAAATATTGCGGATTCACGATCCAAGTATCTAGGGCTTGGGGGTCTCTCGTACTACTTATTTTAGGGGCGCAGACCTACCAAATTGAACTTAAAAAAGGAAAGAACACTAGCCCTCTTTCAGTGATGAACTCTATTACTAAAAGTTTAGCTCAATTAGATTCATTTATAAACATTAGGAAAGAACACATAGTTGAAGCTGAGAAAAACATACTATCAGCTAAAGAACAGATTGGCGCTAGCTTTGAAAAACTAGATGAATTGATACAGGCCAAACAACGACTAAATGAAATTAAGCATGTTCTATTGAGTGACGATAAACCTGAAGTTAAGGAAGAACTATAAGTAAATGCAGCCGCTTAAAAGGTGGGTTGAATTAGACCGCGTACAAATTCTGTTTGTACGCGTTATTCACAGTAATAGATATACCCGGTCAACATTTTCCCTGTTCGTCGTCAACAGAGAGAATATATTATTTATATAGGTTTAAACCAGACCCCCTACCCCTTGCGCGTTTTCATAAACATGGATAATAGAGACATAGCTAAACGGCATTACCACCGTTTAGACAATAAACCTCATCACTGTGGAAAGGCGAAATATAATGAACACAAACAACAACGTACTAAATACAATTTTTACGAATGAAGTAGCATTCGATTTTTCTAGTTTATCAACAGGTACACCAATTCGTGTATGCCCAACTCTTATAGATGATTTAAGTGTTGGTGGTAATAAGCGTAGAAATAAAACACGCTCAAATGACTTTAAAGAAAGTATCCGTGCCAAAGGCGTTATTCAATCACTCAGCGTTAGACCTAGTGTAGCAAACCCACACAGACTAGAATTGTGTGCTGGGTACGGCAGACGAGACACAGCATTAGAATTTGGTTTAACCAGTGTTCCCGTTATTGTGAATAGTTTTTCAGACAAAGAAGCTCTTGCAATAATGCTTACTGAAAACCGTGAACGTGAAAACATTTCAATTGTTGATGAAGCTGATTTAGCTCAATCATACTTGAGCTTACATGATGGCGATTTAGCTACAGCCGCTACACACCTTGGATTAAGCCAAAAAGTATTTAGAGAAAGGCTTCAATTAAAGCGTTTAGATGAAAAAGTATTAGTCGCACTCGCAGATGACTCTAATAAATTTACTCTTGGTCATGCACTAATACTAACTACGTTTGATGTGGAAACACAGTTAAAAACGTTAAGTGCGATTTTAGGTGATCCTCAGACATATACAGTTAAAGAGCTTAAGTTAAGGGCATCTAAGCGACAAATTGAATTATCGAAAGCATGTTTCAATACAGCCGATTGTAACTCTTGCCAGCATAATACTGGTGAACAGTTTGATCTACTTGGTGATAATGATAATGGCTCTAATTGTAGCAACCCTAAGTGCTTCAATGAGAAATCCCAAGATTGGGTCAAAAACACCCGTATCCCTCAACTGGAAGAGAAATTTGGTCGTGTAATACTATGGGAAGTTAAACCAGAGCAAGACCGCAGAAGTGTAAGCAAAGAAAAAGTAGGTGAAACACAATTCCAAAACGGTTGCATGAACTGTGAAAATAAATGCACCGTAGTAGATGATAGACCGATGAGATGGGGTAACTTCATAGAAGATCAGTGCATAGATACTGATTGTTACAACACTTGTACTGCATCATTAACTAAAGCAAAAGCTGAAACACAAAAAACAGCTACAACCCAAACAGCTGAAAATCAAGATTCTGACAGTGTTGCCAACACTTTAACCGTTAATACGAATGCCAATATTGAAAAAACAAAACAAAAAACTGTCATAGCTAAAACAAGTGCAAATTGCTTAGACGATTACAAGGCTCAAATACGCAAATCTAGCGTTAATACTGTACTTAAAGATGCTCAATTTAGAATGGCGTTAGCTTTAGCTTCATTGTGTGAAGTATCAGGTTACAAGCCTGAGTGTATTAAAGAAGATAGTTACACTTCTTTCAATAATATGACTGTTATATTTATGCAGCTAGATATTAAGACTATTCAATTTGAGATGGGCAATGCTGTGACACATCATGCAACCGTTGGGAGTAACCATAATCCTACTGAGTTAATGATTAATATTTTATCTAAACGAGACGATGGTAAGGCAATTGCTCAACGTGATTGGATGCCTACTGAGAAACGTTTAGCCATGTATAACATTGCCCAACTAGAAAACCTTTGTGAAGTGTCTGGGTTTGCTAAATCTTATAAAGAAAATATTGGTGAAAAAGAATACTCTCAGTTATTCAAAAACCGTAAGGATACAATCGTTAAAACTATTATAAAATACAAGTTCGATTGGACTGATTTTGCCCCAAAAGATTATTTAGCCCTTATTAAATAGGTATTTAGAGGGTTGCGCGTTTGCCGTTCTATGAGAAATTGAAACTCACATAACGGCAAGGGCTTACCTCCCTTGCTAATTTAATTATTAATCGCTGTGGAGCAAAAATGAACTTAACTAATTTATGTAAAGTAATAACAAATGCAGGACTTACCCGCGCCATTATTACTATTGATACTAACAACGATGAATCTGTTGTCGTTTTAAATATTCCAACTGCTTCAGTAAACTCTGATACAACCAGTAAAAACGAGCAAGTAATGGAGTTACGCAAAGCTGTAGCAATCCCTCTTCGTGTCATGGGCAAAACTGGTGATGTTGACCAAGAGCTTGATAACTTACTTTCACAATACGCTACAGGCTTCGTACCAGCAGCCAGAGCATTATCAATGGATCTTAAGTCAAACTCTACAACAGCATCAAAAAAACAAAGTAAAGCTGCGACTGTTGCTACTAAGAACGTTAAAAAATCTGAGTTAGCTAAACTTGAAGTTGTTACAACTGAAGATACCCCTTCACCAGTTGATGCGGCTACACCTCAAGAACCTATTCTTGATAATTTCGATTTTTTCTCAGACTCAGCATCTTTATAGGAGATTGGTATTATGGCTACAGTAATCTCAGGTGAAGTTGAGTGGAAATTTCGTATCGGAAAAACTGAAATATCTTTTCCAAATCCAAACGCGGGCATAAATGAAAACAAGCGTATTTTAAGTCAGCACTTTCCGCAGCTTCGATGGACAACTATCTATGAAGAAGATGCAGTCTATGAAAATGGATGTATGATTCTGCCTGTTATCCCACCACCAATAAAAGTAAATGGTTGATATGAATAAGCACCTTTTAAATTCAATCAACTCTTGGCACAGTCAGTGTGCCACTTTTCATAGTGATAAAATTAAAACAGTTAATGTTGACGTTCAATTGCCTGAACCAATGGTGGAAATAAAATGCAATACTCAGTTATCGACTCTCAAACTAAAATTGAATCAATGTACTCCTTGTTGTCCCGCCACAATGAGAATAGAGGATATACCCCCTCTCATGTAGCTAAAACTGCAACTAAAGCAGCAAATGACTTTACCCCTTGGTATGCAAAAGTTAAAAATCAGAAACTAAATTTGACTAAAGCTGCGGCTGAGAAAATTTCGTTAATGCCAAAGCACCAGTACCAAGCTATCGTAAATGAAAATGCAGATTTTTGGCGCGACTTAATGGTTATGGCATTTAAAAACAATCTGATAAATGAGCATGAAATTGGTGAGTTTTTAGAATGTGAGCAAGGCACTTTGCAACAAGTTGATGCGGCTGAGTCGATAGCAGATAGAGTGTTAGATACTTATAAAAAAAGCATTAAGGACTTTGAATCGAATATTCGCGAAACCGTTTCAGTGTATGGGGTAAACGCAGACCTTAACAATGATTTGGAAGAGTGGGCAAATAACCAAGGGCTTAGTAACTGGACTTATGACCTTAGTATCAATGATTATGATGGCAATGGTTGTTCTGAATTTAGTCAAATAGGAATTAAAATAGAACACGACAGTCAATTATCTGTGCTTTGTTTTGACTTAGATGATTACTCCCCTTCATTAGCATCATTAACGTACAAGGTTATAAATCTACTAGCTAAACTCGCATGGAAAAGTAACGCAATCGATTTGATTGATGTTTATGGTGATTTAGGAGAGCTAACAAGCAAGCTTAAATCAATTTTTCCATCACAAGATACTATTGTTAAAATTTCTAAATTAGATCATGATTCAATAGAAAATTTCATGCTAACCGCGCCTGAATCATTAGTTGATTACCTTGAACAAAATTCGATAGAAAATGAAAGTTTAATCGTTGCGGCTCAGTTGATCTGTGCCACGGATTTCACCCCTTGGTATAGTGAAGAATGCTTTGATAAGTCTTTAAGCCCATCTGTAATTGCTGGTGGATTATTGAAAGAGTTAAAGACTTTGCGGTTAAGCAGCCTTAAAAATGAAAGTGAGAAAGCACAAGTCATCGGGTCAGTTCTGCAAGCCATTCAAGAACATTCAAACGACTGTGATAACTCTATGTGGGAGCTAAACAGCGATACACCAATTGATTGCTTTAGCTATGTATCATTTGGCACACAAATGGAAGAAGAAAATCTGACATTTGAAAATGAATGCCGCCAAAGTATAAGTGAATGTGGCTCAGTTAGACTTAACTTGGCAAGACAAGACGCAGGATTAAAAGCAATTGAAAATATAGTTCTAGGTAATTACGGTTTATTAAAAATCGCTGGGTTATAAGGGTTGCGCGATTTCATAAACATGGATAATAGGTGGCTATAAGATATTAATAACCACCTAAATCTGTGGAGATTTTACAATGAATATTAGTAGCACCAAAAATGTATTATCAAGAAAAGATCCTATTGTTACAAAACCTCAATTCTCACTTGTTTTTTATTCATCTAATGACTCTAATACTTATGTAACAAAGCACGACTTTGAAGGTGAAGTTATGCTTGAAGGGAGTATTGTTGATCTGGACGATATAATTGAAGCGATTAAACCACAGGAAAATAAATCCGAACAGTCATTAAAATTAATCCCTGAAAACTTGTTGTTTGAAAGCGAAAAATTAATGGTTTGGCATAGTGTTTCTTGTAAATTGCCTATGTGGTTCAGAGGTGATGGAAAACCAAGACGATACGATGTTAACTGGCCTTCACTGCTTTTCGTAGTAAACAAGAAAAGCAAAACTTTATACCTGTACACGTTAGATACTGACCAACGTCCCAGCTATGACTCTATGACTTACTGGAGTCCTTTAGCAAACGTGTATGAAAAACACAATTTATGCCAAGGTAGCGCCCCGCTTCCAGCCAAACTCAATTCAGATGCAATATCAGACATTGAAAAAACGGTATACATGAGTGCTTTTAGTGGTTTTAAACACGACAAGATATTTAAAAAAACCATCACTGCTAGTAATTTGCAAAAGGATGGTGAAACCTTTTGGAAGAAAAAAGAAAAAGCAGGTGAAAAGGTTAACCCAGCCGAAGAGCTATACGCATATAAAACCGTGCGCGAAATTATTGAAGGTTTTTTAAACAACCCAGTCTCACAACTTTAATAATTAGCGTTAAATAGGAAAATATCATGGAAATGTCATTAAATAATACAACATCACGCACGTTTTACATTCCTCAAAACCTGCTAGATGGTACAATTAAAATCGCCCTTGTTGGCGTTGGAAGCACTGGCTCTAGTATGCTCACAGAGCTATTTCAGTTAAATGGCGTGTTAACTAAGTTAGGCTTTGATGGGCTTCATGTTACCGCATACGATGGTGATGTAGTTACGCCAAGCAATATATATCGCCAAAACTTTTGGGCGCATGATATTAACCTCAGTAAGAGTGAAGTTTCTATAAAGCGTTTAAATCAGTTTGGTAATGTTAACTGGGAATATGAAACTCGATTTTTTAATCAAGAAGATGCCAAAAAATGTAACTTTGATATTTTAATTACTGCTGTCGATAAGGCATCCGTTAGATATGAGATTGGACAAGCCTTATCTGAATTACCAAATAAAGGGCTGTGGCTTGATTTGGGTAATGATAACCATCGTTCAAACGTCCTGTTAGGCAGTCTTAATAAAAATGGTACAGGGGGTGTTAATCGGTTGCCGTCACCATTTGAACTATTTGGTGGACAATGGTTGGAAAGCTCTAAAAACGAAAATGATACACCCTCTTGCTCTACCCAAGAGGCTATTGCAAAGCAAACATTTGGAATTAATGGCATGACAGCCAGAAGTGCATCTTCCATGCTTTTATTCCCGTTACTAAAACACGGTGAGTTAAAACATCATGGACTGTTTATTGATTTGCATGATGCAGACATTAGTAAAATGCCTGTAGATCCGCTTCAGTGGTCTATGTATGGCTACGAGGAAGAATAAATTAATGTAGGTATAAGAGCCTACTAACTAAGGAACATTGAATTGAGTAAACAGCAACGCATTATCAATAGCTATGTACTAAAGTTTGCAAGTCTTTATGATAAAGCATATCACTCTTGGGCTATTGATAATGTTGATAAATTCCCTATGTTGTTCAAAAACCCAAAGCGGCTTCATTTGTGTGAATTACACCAACATGCAGGTCGTGTTGCATTTATTTTAATATCTCATACCGCGCAAAATATTTGGTCTAACGCAGCAGGATTAATGTTGAGAGAAAATAGTTTAGGTAATACTAGGCACGTTGATACAAAGTTTGCCAATACAGCATTTTTAACTTCTGAAACAGCTCGACTTAGTTATTCTTTAACGCAAATGCTTTCATTTAAAGCCTGTAGACAGCCCTGTTTACTAACTAATGATCGTACTATTGCAAAAGTAGACTACATACCAATAGCAAAGCAGTTGTATAGCTATGACGGTCGGATGTGGCGGTCATATACCAAAATGATGAATGATAAATTTGGATTGGTCTCTCGGCCTATCAAAGAATTTTATATACCGCTAGAAATACGCGAAGAAGTATTTAAAAGCTTATTGAGCCGTTTGTACTCTAAATTCAAAGACCTTGCTACAGCAGAGCAAAACTTTGACATTTTGAAGCAAGGCCATGAAACGTTATCAAGCTATATTTCTATGGTGTCGTTTAAAAGCCTGAATAATGCAAAGCCTAACGATAGTGCCAACAAGTTTAGTGACTATCTTCTTGAAAATATCCACTCATAATAAGAAGTAATAAAGCTTTTACTGCTGGCAATATAATTGCCAGCGAAAGCCCAAGACACAACCCTTTAAATCCCGCATTTAGTAGTTCTATTAAATCAGACGGTAAATCCAAGAATAATGTCAGGCAACAACAAAGAGTAGCAACTAACACAAAAAAATTTAATAGAGAGTAACCAATCTTTTTCACTGTTTAGCTCTTAAATTTTAAATAACTAATAAGTAATTCTCGGCTTAGCAAGAAGTGAGAGTTTTTATTTCTCTCATAGCGCTTTTCGCGATCATTAACAATGAAATGCATAAGAACAGCCCTTGCATATTCCGGAGCATCGTGAACAGTGATTCCGGCCCATCGTGAACACCCGTTCTGGTTTTAGCGTGAACGCTCATTCCGGTTTTATCGTGAACACTTTTGACTGATTTTCCGGAATCGGTGTTCACACCAAACCAGTACAATTTCAACGCATTGATTATTAATTACTTTGTTAAGCTATTTCCTTTTTGTATTACTGAGGAAGGGATATGGCGACTAAGAGGATCACAATGCGTAAAATTCGAGAAGTGTTGAGGCTACATTTTGCTGCCCAACTCAGTGTCAGAAAAATAAGTGCCAGCACTAAGATCAGTGTCGGTGGTATTCAAAAACTACTCACTAAAGCCAGAGCTTTATCGTTAAGTTGGCCACTGCCCGACGAGCTTGATGATTCTGTGCTTGCTAGTCAGTTCTATCCTCGCGCCGACACTCGGCCATCCCAGCGATTTGAAGTGCCAGATTGGCCAGCCATTCGAAAAGAATTAACGGGCAAAGGCGTCACCAAGAACTTACTCTGGGAAGAATATACTCAGCAATATCCGAATCGTTGTTACAGCTATTCTCAGTTCTGCGATCGCTACATGACCTGGCTTAAAAAGCAAAAACGTTCGATGCGACAAGTGCATAAAGCAGGAGAAAAACTCTTTGTCGATTATGCGGGTCAAACGATGCCCATTGTTTGTAATGCGACGGGTGAAGTGAAGTTCGCCCAGATATTCGTGGCGGTGATGGGCGCATCAAATTATACATTTTGTGAAGCAACCTGGAGCCAAAGTCTACCCGACTGGATCGGCAGTCACGTGCGAGCATTTGAATTTATCGGCGGTATACCTGACATGGTTATCCCCGATAATTTACGCAGTGGTGTCAGTAAAGCGTGTCGCTACGACCCTGATGTTAACCCGAGTTATCAGCAATTGGCCGCGCATTATGGCACCGTGATTGTGCCTGCTCGTCCCAGAAAACCACAAGATAAAGCCAAGGCCGAAGTGGGCGTGCAAATCATTGAACGCTGGATACTCGCCAAGTTACGACACCAAACCTTTTTCTCATTAGCTGAGCTAAACCATTGCATCAAAGCCTTACTGCTTGAGGTCAATAATAAGCCCTTTAAGCAACTGAGTGGGACACGACAATCATGGTTCGAGTCAATCGACAAACCCGCCCTCGCGCCCATGCCCAAACTAGCTTATCAATTCACGGATATTAAACACGTCAAAGTGAATATTGATTATCACGTTCAGTATGATAACCATCTTTACTCGGTACCCCATCACTTGGTGGGTGAAAAGCTTGAACTTCATGCCAAAGACAACTTGATTGAGGCTTATTTCAAGCATAAACGCATCACCAGTCACCCGAGAAAATATCATCCGGGCATGACCACCACATCCGAGCACATGCCTGTAAAGCATGAGAAGCATCATAAATGGTCACCAGGGCGTTTAATGAATTGGGCGAAAGATATTGGAGATGACGTTTTGCTCTGGGTGAAAGCACAATTGGCACAGAAACAACATGAAGAACAAGCGTATCGTGTGTGCTTAGGCTTACTCAACCTATCAAGAAGCTATCCCGCCGATCGGCTCAATAACGCCTGTGCGATAGCCAATCAATACAGTTTATATCGGTTAAAACATATCAAAGACATACTCAGTAGCAACCAAGATAAATTGCCGCGAACGCAAGAAGAGCCGTCGACGTTATTGCCACAATCCCATGAAAATATCCGTGGTCCTAAAAGCTTCCATTAAGGTAAGGAAATTCTATGTTAGAACAAACGATAACTCAGCTTCGTCAACTCAAACTCAGTGGTATGGCCAACGCCTTAGTGAGCCAAATAGAACAACCAAGTACTTATGAAGGGTTGTCCTTCGATGAGCGACTACAACTGCTAGCAGACAGTGAAGCCCAAGACCGAGAGAGCCGAAAACAACAACGCTTACTTAAAGCGGCAAAACTTAAATTAGCCGCTAACGCCAGAGACATAGATTATCATCACCCGCGAGGTCTCAATCAATCGATGATGGCATCGCTACTGCAATGTGATTGGCTGAATAAATCACAAAACTTACTCATCACAGGCCCTTGCGGTAGCGGTAAAACCTATATCACTTGTGCGCTTGCGCATACAGGATGCATGAAAGGCTACAGCGTTAAATATTACCGACTCTCAAGGTTGATGCTTGCGCTGACACAAGCCAAAGCAGATGGCACTTACAGTCGAATGTTACAGTCACTCGCTAAGATCGACTTACTCGTTTTAGATGATTGGGGGCTTGAGCCACTTAAAGCGGCACAACGAAATGACTTAATGGAGATCATGGATGATAGGCACGGCAGTTCATCAACCGCCATCATCAGTCAATTACCCACCGAAGAATGGCATCAATCCATCGGCGATAATACCTTAGCCGATGCCATTTTAGATCGACTAATGCACAATGCTCATCGGATAAAATTAAAGGGGGAGTCTATGAGAAAAATTCAATCTAAAATTGACCATCGTGAACACTTAGGTTAAAAATGTCATGAACCCAATGCGTGGAATTTAAGTGTTCACGATAAAACCGGAATCGGTGTTCACCATCACCGGAATACGCA
>NZ_AUTL01000056.1:0-3732 GCF_000498015.1 Pseudoalteromonas sp. TAE79 | reverse complement strand
TGTAGCCATGACGGAGGCCGATGCCGAAGAAGCTATTCGCGATATGCTTGCGGGTAATGCTTTTGGCGATGCGGGAAGTCGTGTTGTTATTGAAGAGTTTTTAGACGGTGAAGAAGCGTCTTTCATTGTAATGGTTGATGGTAAAAACGTATTACCATTTGCAACAAGCCAAGATCATAAACGCGCTTACAATGGCGATGCGGGTCCTAACACGGGTGGCATGGGTGCATACTCACCTGCGCCAGTTGTTACTGATGAAATCCACCAGCGTATTATGAACGAAGTGATCTACCCTACGGTAGAAGGCATGGCAAGCGAAGGCCATCCGTACACCGGCTTTTTATATGCAGGTTTAATGATTGACGAAACAGGCACCCCTAAAGTAATTGAGTACAATTGTCGCTTTGGCGATCCTGAAACTCAACCAATGATGCTACGTTTGCAATCAGATTTGGTTGAATTGATTGAAGCTGCTAACCGTGTAGAACTTGATAAAACAACAATTGAGTTTGACCCACGCGCAGCCGTTGGTGTTGTACTTGCCGCTAAAGGCTACCCTGGTGATTACCCTAAAGGTGACGCTATTTCGGGGCTAAAAGTGGATTACCCTGCAGATGAAAAAGTGTTTCATGCGGGTACTAAACAAAGTGGTAATGACGTTGTAACCGCAGGCGGTCGCGTATTATGCGCAACAGCACTTGGTAACACTGTTACGCAAGCGCAGCAACGCGCCTATGAGCTTGTTAAACAAATTAGCTGGGATGGTATGGAATATCGTACAGATATAGCTTACCGTGCTATTGCACGCGAGCAATAGCCTATAATACCTATTCATTGGTATAACCAATTAATTTAACTAAAAAAGCGCAGTTTCCCTGCGCTTTTTTAGTGCTACACTAATTAAAAGGTTTTTTAAAAGTAAATTAACGTTGGAACTAAGAACTTTACGTTACCATGCAATTGCTGTTGCCATACTGATTTTTATATTTTTTATAATCAGTACATTGGCATCAAACTTAGTCGTGCCTACACGATATACAATTGATAAAACGGCTCCAATGTACCTCGATTACGCCTACTATATTGACGAAACCAAAACTAAAAAATTCGATACAATCATTAACCAACTGCGTATTCCGGTGATGGTGAACACCGATTCCGGTTTTATCGTGAACACTTAAATTCCACGCATTGGGTTCATGACATTTTTAACCTAAGTGTTCACGATGGTCAATTTTAGATTGAATTTTTCTCATAGACTCCCCCTTTAATTTTATCCGATGAGCATTGTGCATTAGTCGATCTAAAATGGCATCGGCTAAGGTATTATCGCCGATGGATTGATGCCATTCTTCGGTGGGTAATTGACTGATGATGGCGGTTGATGAACTGCCGTGCCTATCATCCATGATCTCCATTAAGTCATTTCGTTGTGCCGCTTTAAGTGGCTCAAGCCCCCAATCATCTAAAACGAGTAAGTCGATCTTAGCGAGTGACTGTAACATTCGACTGTAAGTGCCATCTGCTTTGGCTTGTGTCAGCGCAAGCATCAACCTTGAGAGTCGGTAATATTTAACGCTGTAGCCTTTCATGCATCCTGTATGCGCAAGCGCACAAGTGATATAGGTTTTACCGCTACCGCAAGGGCCTGTGATGAGTAAGTTTTGTGATTTATTCAGCCAATCACATTGCAGTAGCGATGCCATCATCGATTGATTGAGACCTCGCGGGTGATGATAATCTATGTCTCTGGCGTTAGCGGCTAATTTAAGTTTTGCCGCTTTAAGTAAGCGTTGTTGTTTTCGGCTCTCTCGGTCTTGGGCTTCACTGTCTGCTAGCAGTTGTAGTCGCTCATCGAAGGACAACCCTTCATAAGTACTTGGTTGTTCTATTTGGCTCACTAAGGCGTTGGCCATACCACTGAGTTTGAGTTGACGAAGCTGAGTTATCGTTTGTTCTAACATAGAATTTCCTTACCTTAATGGAAGCTTTTAGGACCACGGATATTTTCATGGGATTGTGGCAATAACGTCGACGGCTCTTCTTGCGTTCGCGGCAATTTATCTTGGTTGCTACTGAGTATGTCTTTGATATGTTTTAACCGATATAAACTGTATTGATTGGCTATCGCACAGGCGTTATTGAGCCGATCGGCGGGATAGCTTCTTGATAGGTTGAGTAAGCCTAAGCACACACGATACGCTTGTTCTTCATGTTGTTTCTGTGCCAATTGTGCTTTCACCCAGAGCAAAACGTCATCTCCAATATCTTTCGCCCAATTCATTAAACGCCCTGGTGACCATTTATGATGCTTCTCATGCTTTACAGGCATGTGCTCGGATGTGGTGGTCATGCCCGGATGATATTTTCTCGGGTGACTGGTGATGCGTTTATGCTTGAAATAAGCCTCAATCAAGTTGTCTTTGGCATGAAGTTCAAGCTTTTCACCCACCAAGTGATGGGGTACCGAGTAAAGATGGTTATCATACTGAACGTGATAATCAATATTCACTTTGACGTGTTTAATATCCGTGAATTGATAAGCTAGTTTGGGCATGGGCGCGAGGGCGGGTTTGTCGATTGACTCGAACCATGATTGTCGTGTCCCACTCAGTTGCTTAAAGGGCTTATTATTGACCTCAAGCAGTAAGGCTTTGATGCAATGGTTTAGCTCAGCTAATGAGAAAAAGGTTTGGTGTCGTAACTTGGCGAGTATCCAGCGTTCAATGATTTGCACGCCCACTTCGGCCTTGGCTTTATCTTGTGGTTTTCTGGGACGAGCAGGCACAATCACGGTGCCATAATGCGCGGCCAATTGCTGATAACTCGGGTTAACATCAGGGTCGTAGCGACACGCTTTACTGACACCACTGCGTAAATTATCGGGGATAACCATGTCAGGTATACCGCCGATAAATTCAAATGCTCGCACGTGACTGCCGATCCAGTCGGGTAGACTTTGGCTCCAGGTTGCTTCACAAAATGTATAATTTGATGCGCCCATCACCGCCACGAATATCTGGGCGAACTTCACTTCACCCGTCGCATTACAAACAATGGGCATCGTTTGACCCGCATAATCGACAAAGAGTTTTTCTCCTGCTTTATGCACTTGTCGCATCGAACGTTTTTGCTTTTTAAGCCAGGTCATGTAGCGATCGCAGAACTGAGAATAGCTGTAACAACGATTCGGATATTGCTGAGTATATTCTTCCCAGAGTAAGTTCTTGGTGACGCCTTTGCCCGTTAATTCTTTTCGAATGGCTGGCCAATCTGGCACTTCAAATCGCTGGGATGGCCGAGTGTCGGCGCGAGGATAGAACTGACTAGCAAGCACAGAATCATCAAGCTCGTCGGGCAGTGGCCAACTTAACGATAAAGCTCTGGCTTTAGTGAGTAGTTTTTGAATACCACCGACACTGATCTTAGTGCTGGCACTTATTTTTCTGACACTGAGTTGGGCAGCAAAATGTAGCCTCAACACTTCTCGAATTTTACGCATTGTGATCCTCTTAGTCGCCATATCCCTTCCTCAGTAATACAAAAAGGAAATAGCTTAACAAAGTAATTAATAATCAATGCGTTGAAATTGTACTGGTTTGGTGTGAACACCGATTCCGGAAAATCAGTCAAAAGTGTTCACGATAAAACCGGAATGAGCGTTCACGCTAAAACCAGAACGGGTGTTCACGATGGGCCGGAATCACTGTTCACGATGCTCCGGAATATGCA
>NZ_AUTL01000055.1:0-616 GCF_000498015.1 Pseudoalteromonas sp. TAE79 | reverse complement strand
CTTTTCACCCTGTACATATTTTTGCGTAAGTACGGTGCCTTTACACAGTTTATGCCAGCGAATAATAATCGCTTTATCATTTAACCTATTCGCTTTTTTATCATCAACATACAAGACTAAGTGTGTATGATTACTCATTACGGCATAAGCACATACGTCAATACAAAATATCTTGGCTAACTCAAGCAGTTTGTCTTCAACCCAGCCTCGTCGATGCTCGTAAGACTTACCTGTAAAGTGGTCTTCGCCACATAAAAATGCACGGCGCACGCAACGCGAAATACAGTGGTAGTATTTTGTATCAGCCAAACTTACTTGACGCTTTCTCGCGATAGCCATAAGACACCCTGCTTGTTTTTTACACTAAACAAAGGCTAGTCTTTAACTTCTAAAAGTGCAAAATTTAGAGTGGGTGTCTAGTTTATTTAACGGCCACATAAAAATGCACGGCGCACGCAACGCGAAATACAGTGGTAGTATTTTGTATCAGCCAAACTTACTTGACGCTTTCTCGCGATAGCCATAAGACACCCTGCTTGTTTTTTACACTAAACAAAGGCTAGTCTTTAACTTCTAAAAGTGCAAAATTTAGAGTGGGTGTCTAGTTTATTTAACG
>NZ_AUTL01000054.1:0-2718 GCF_000498015.1 Pseudoalteromonas sp. TAE79 | reverse complement strand
CAGCCGATACAGGTACATTAACTGTAACAACTTTTGGTGTACCACCAGTAAGCACTGTCGCTGTAACCGTATCGCCTTGTGATATGTTACAGCCATTACTTCGGTATGTCGCTGTTGCAATACCACTAATACTCGTTGCAGTATCATCCATTACCGCAAGATCAGATTCAACACAACCAGATGTAAATTCAACATCTAGTGGAGTTACAAACAAATCTCCATTTGCATCATAAATATTTACTGAAATAACCGTTGTAGCTCCAGCTGCTAGCGGCACAAATTCGTTATCAATCACATTGCCAGCATCATCTAATTTATTATATAAACCATTTGAAATTTCAACACTTAATTCTGCTGTAGCGATTTCAAATGCTTTTGAAGCAGTAACTGATTTAGCAGTAACAGATACTTCTCCCGCACCACTGCTTGCCCCTGGCTGTAATTTTAAAATTGCAAAACCAAAGTTATCTGTTAGTGCTTTACCTGATTCTGGTAACAAGGCACCAAGGTCTGTAGATAACTCAGCTATAATGCCATCAATACCATCACCTGAACTTGTATCTGTGACTTTAATCATAACGTCAATAAGTTCATCAGAAGAGAATTGATTTACAACATTACAACCAGATGCTAGATATGTGCTTTCGAGGGATGTTGTGTTGCGATTAGCATCCCAATCACTTGCACAGCCTTGTAATAACTTGATATCAAGCTCTGCTTCAGCACTTTCCACAGGTGCATCATCACCATTTGAAATAAAGCCTGCAACTTTAGTGATGCTATTACCGCTTTCATCCGTATAGATGGCAACGACTTGACCCGCACCTTTTGAATCACCGCTACTGAGCGTTACGGAAGCTTTACCACTCGCGTCTGTTAATGCCGTACCTAACACAGGTGTGATTTTACCTGTGTAGTTAGTTGTAAAAGAAATTAGCTGGCCTTGTAAAGGTTCATCTTCATCTAACAAGGTAGCAGTAACCGTCCCTTTATTATCTTTACTGACTGGATTTTCAGCTGTAAATGGCGAACCAGTAATATCTAAAATTGAAATATCTAGTTCAATACTTCCACTCACACTTGAGTCATCATTCTCAGAACCATCTGATGCAAATCCAAACGAATCACTGTAGGTGTCTTCACCGTTAATATGGGTAGCAGTAATAATACCCGCCCCCGCAGTATCGCCTGCCGTAAGAGTGATCGATGCTACACCATCAGCGTTAGTTAAAACCGTGCCAGAGACTGGGTCAAGTAAACCAATAGAGTCTGCTAACGTGAATGTAATACGCTCGCCAGACACTGCATCACCATCTTCATTAACTAAACTAGCTCTTAATTCTAAAGGAGCATCAGCAGTCACACTATTCGACTCAGTATCACTCGCTTTCAAATAACCTTTCAAACTTATTGTATAGGTTGATGTTTCCGTCGTGGAATCACCATCACTAATAGAGCCGTCTTTTTCAAGTGACCCACCGCCACCACAGGCTGTGAGTAAAAAACTTAGCAATGAAATGCCGAGCAGTCGCATTAAAGGCATGAACCTCTCCCTAGCGTTGTTATTATAATCAAAATTAATTTTCACTTAATATTAACCTATAACTTAGTCTAAAATCTCAGTTTTTTATTACTTTTTTGCGCAAAATAATTTTAAATAAATACCAATTTTTTCTGTAGTAAATATTTCCTTGCTGGTAGTCTATGGCAAATTTATAAAATGTAGATCAGGGAATATGTCAAAAATCCGTTCAATGAGTTTAACCACTCGCATCATGATTGGTATGGCGCTTGGGGTTGCAGTAGGTTTTATATTTCAGGCTATATTAGCTGGTGAAGACGATTATCTAATACCACTTGGGTTATTCTCTTTGCCAATTAAAGCCTTTTTTGTTGATGGTATTTTCCATGTTGGTGGCCAAATATTTATTGCCAGCTTAAAAATGTTAGTTGTGCCTCTTGTTTTTGTATCGCTTGTTTGTGGTACCTGTAGCTTAAGTGACCCTAAAAAACTAGGCCGCCTAGGTGGTAAATCTATTGGTTTATATTTATTAACTACGGCTATTGCTATAACGGTAGCTATTACACTTGCCTTATTATTTAGCCCTGGTGAAGGTATAAGCTTGCCATCTAATGCAACTTATGATGCCAAAGAAGCGCCTACCCTTGCTCGTGTAATTATAGATATGTTTCCTACAAATCCATTTGAAGCAATGGCTAAAGGTAATATGCTTCAAGTTATTGTGTTTGCACTATTATTTGGTGTAGCAATGGCATTAAGTGGTAAAACAGGCAAACGCGTAGCAAGTGTTTTTGAAGATTTAAACACAGTAATCTTAAAACTAGTTACGCTGTTAATGAACATTGCACCTTATGGCGTGTTCTTTTTAATGGCAAAACTATTTACAACAATTGAGCTTAACTTAATTGTTAGCCTAGCCAAATACTTTGGCGTTGTAGTGCTTGCACTGTTATTACATGCTTTCGTAAACTACACATTGCTTTTAAAAATATTAACGGGCTTAAACCCGCTTATTTTCTTAGCAAAAATGAAGCACACATGCTTATTTGCATTTAGTACCTCGAGCTCAAGCGCAACTATGCCTATTACGCTTGAAACTGCCACTAAAAAACTAGGTGCTAATAACTCGGTTGCCTCATTTACTATCCCACTGGGTGCTACCATTAACATGGATGGCACTGCCATCATGCAAGGTG
>NZ_AUTL01000053.1:0-954 GCF_000498015.1 Pseudoalteromonas sp. TAE79 | reverse complement strand
GTGTGGCTACCGTGTTCATTGCACAAGTATTTAGTGTCGATTTGACAATTTCTGATTATCTAATGGTTATATTAACAGCAACACTTGCCTCTGTAGGTACAGCAGGCGTACCTGGTGTTGGTTTAATAATGCTGGCCATGGTACTTAACCAAGTTGGCTTACCTGTAGAAGGGATTGCAATTATTATCGGTGTAGACCGCTTGCTAGATATGACACGTACAGCAGTTAATGTAACTGGCGATTGTATGGTTACCTGTGTTGTGGCTAAATCTGAAGGTGAACTTGATGAGAGCATCTTTAACGACCCTAATGCAGCTAAAGACTTAGAAGATTATCATAAGTCTATTGACTCATAAGCTACATTTATACAGCTATAAAAAAACCTTGATGCAATACATCAAGGTTTTTTTTCGAGTAGAAAGAAATAAACTGAATCGTAAAAAAATTCTAATCTAAGGATTTAGGGATTTAAATTTAGAGAGTAAGTTTATTCCCACTTTATTCACACCACTACTCAAGCCAAGAGCTAGCTTATCGCTCAGCCCTTTTTTAACTTTGTATTTAATCTTATAAATTTGACGCTCATGTTGCTGCTCTAGCAATGCATCATCACTCGTTTTTATTACGTCTACCAAGCCTTTATCTATCGCTTGAGTTGCAAACCAATGCTCACCTGTCGCAACTAAGTTTATATCTAAGCTTGGACGTTGAGTGCTTACAAACGTTTTAAATAAATCATGTGTTTGTTCAATTTCTTCACGAAATTTTTCACGGGCCTTATCTGTGTTTTCACCAAATAAAGTAAGTGTGCGTTTAAATTCACCTGCTGTTATTTGCTCAAATTCAACATCATTTTTCTTTAATATTTTATTAAAGTTAGGTATTTGAGCTATCACACCAATAGATCCAACTATTGCAAAAGGCGCTGCAAGTATCTCATCGGCTACACACGCC
>NZ_AUTL01000052.1:0-6498 GCF_000498015.1 Pseudoalteromonas sp. TAE79 | reverse complement strand
CTAAGTATAGGGCGTTGCGCTATTTTGCACGCTGACCCACCAATACTGCCGAAACAGGTTACGGTTAGTTGTGTACCTCTAACTTCTTATGGCTTCCTTCAGACCCCACCGTTGGCCAGTGACGCCCTTGCCATTCAGATTATCTTCCCCTTAGTCAGGGTGATAAGGCATCTTTCAGCCTATCGGGTTTGCCAGCTTCGCTGGGCAAACAAAAAAGCCGCTGTATTTTGCAATACAGCGGCTTTTAAAATCATTATTCTAAATTAATAGATTATGACTTAGGTGCACGACCCGCACGTTTACGTTCGTTTTCTGTAAGGTGTTTCTTACGGATACGAATGTTTAGTGGAGTAACTTCAACTAGCTCGTCATCATCGATGAACTCAAGCGCTTGCTCAAGTGAGTAGTTAAGGTGCGGAGAAAGCGTTTGCGCTTCATCAGTACCAGATGCACGTACGTTAGTTAACTGCTTGCCTTTAAGGGCGTTAACTGTAAGGTCGTTATCACGGTTATGAATACCGATAACCATACCTTCGTATACTTCAACACCGTGACCGATGAATAAACGGCCGCGCTCTTGTAAGTTGAATAATGCGTTAGTAAGTGCTTTACCAGTTGCGTTTGCAATCATTACGCCGTTCTTACGAACACCGATAGCGCCACCTTTATGAGGACCATAATGATCGAACGTATGGTACATAAGACCAGAACCCGAAGTAAGCGTCATGAAATCAGTTTGGAAACCAATTAAACCACGGCTTGGGATCATGAAGTCTAAACGCATACGGCCTTTGCCATCTGGAGTCATGTTAGTAAGTTCACCTTTACGTAGGCCAACTTGTTCCATAACAGAACCTTGATGCTCTTCTTGACAGTCAATAGTCACTGTTTCAAACGGTTCTTCTAGAACGCCATCTACAGTACGTAAGATAACTTCTGGACGAGAAACTGAAAGCTCGTAACCTTCACGACGCATGTTTTCGATTAAGATACCTAGGTGTAATTCACCACGACCAGAAACACGGAAGCTATCTGGGCTAGCAGTATCTTCAACGCGAAGTGCTACGTTGTGTACTAATTCTTTGTCTAAACGCTCACGGATATTACGTGACGTTACAAACTTACCTTCTTTACCACAGAAAGGTGAGTTATTTACAGAGAATGTCATTGTTACAGTTGGCTCATCAACACTTAGTGGTGGTAATGCTTCAACGTTTCCTGGGAAACAAACTGTATCAGAAATCTTAAGCTCACCAATACCTGTTACAGTTACGATGTTACCAGCGTAAGCTCTATCAGTTTCGATACGCTCAAGACCTAGGTAGCTTTGTACTGCACCAATTTTACCATTACGTGTAGTGCCATCAGCACTGATAATAGTAACTTGTTGGTTAGGAGCAACAGAACCACGTTTTATACGACCAATACCAACTACACCAACATAAGAGTTGTAATCTAGTTGAGAAATTTGCATTTGGAAGTCACCTTCAGGATCTGCATCCGGTGGTGATACTTCTTCAACGATCATCTTGAACATAGGTTCCATGTTGTCTGATGGTTCGTCTAAATCTAGTGTTGCCCAACCGTTGATTGCTGAAGCGTAGATTACTTTAAAGTCTAACTGTTCGTCAGTCGCGCCAAGGTTGTCGAATAAATCAAAGATTTGATCCATAACCCAATCTGGACGAGCGCCTGGCTTATCAATTTTATTGATAACGACGATTGGTTTTAAGCCTTGCGCGAATGCTTTTTGCGTAACGAAACGCGTTTGCGGCATTGGACCTTCTTGAGCATCAACAAGTAATAATACTGAGTCAGCCATCGAAAGTACGCGTTCAACTTCACCACCGAAATCGGCGTGTCCCGGGGTATCTACGATATTGATATGGTAGTCATTCCAAGAAATGGCTGTGTTTTTAGCCAAAATGGTAATACCACGTTCTTTCTCAATGTCGTTTGAGTCCATCACGCGCTCTTCGTTACCGCCGCGTGTTTCTAATGTACCTGATTGCTCAAGTAGTTTGTCAACCAGTGTTGTTTTACCATGGTCAACGTGCGCGATAATCGCTATATTTCTTAACTGTTCGATGCTCATATATTTACTCAGAGAAATTAAATTCTCATTGATCCTGCAAGATCTACGCACTCATCCACGCTTTCGCGAGATGTCCCAGCATAGGATTTAAAAGGGCGCATATTATCCCTCATTAATGACATGGATGAAAGTTTATCCAATATAAATTTCAAAACTTTCTCAATACTTTTACTAAGTATCTGTTTTATATATGACAATTATATGAATTAAATTTCAAATTTTTTTTGAAAAACAGCCTTTTTGGCTATTTTGCTGATCTTTTTGGTACTCTTTTGCATTTAGGTTATGCTATTTCCGAGCGATTAAATTAGCAGCAAATTGTGCCCTGTAAATTTTGCACCAAAAAGGAAAATTTACGCACCAATATAGTGCGTTTGTACATTCCATTTTGATGCAACGATATTTTTTTAATTTATAAACAGCTAGTTATAAAAATGGCACAAAATCAGCTTAGTAAATCCCAAAGCAATTATGCAGCAATAACAAAACCCAATAGTTGGAGGACACATGTCACAATCGGTTTTAGATTTTATTAAAGAAAATGACGTCAAGTTCATTGATTTACGCTTTACTGACACTAAGGGTAAAGAACAACATATATCTATTCCTCATCACCAAGTTGATGAAGACTTTTTTGAAGACGGTAAAATGTTTGACGGTTCTTCAATTGCAGGCTGGAAAGGCATAAACGAATCAGACATGGTATTAATGCCAGTTGCTGAATCAATCAAACTAGACCCTTTCACTGAAGAATCAACATTAATCGTACGTTGTGACGTAGTAGAGCCTTCAACACTTCAAGGTTATGAGCGCGACCCGCGTTCTGTTGCTAAGCGTGCTGAAGATTACATGCGCTCTACAGGTATTGCAGATACAGTTTTATTTGGCCCTGAGCCAGAGTTTTTCGTATTTGACGACGTTAAATACAAATCAGATATGTCTGGTTCTATGTACAAAATTGATTCTAAGCAAGCTGCTTGGAACTCAGATAAAGAATATGCAGATGGCAACACAGGTCACCGTCCAGGTATTAAAGGCGGTTACTTCCCAGTTGCTCCTGTTGATGACTTCCAAGATTGGCGTTCAGCTACGTGTCTAGTTCTAGAAGAAATGGGTCAAGTAGTAGAAGCACATCACCACGAAGTTGCAACAGCAGGTCAAAACGAGATTGCTACTCGCTTTAATACAATGGTATTAAAAGCGGATGAAATCCAAGAAATGAAATATGTTATCCATAACATGGCTCACTTATACGGTAAAACAGCAACGTTTATGCCTAAGCCAGTTGTTGGTGATAACGGTTCTGGTATGCATTGTCACCAGTCACTTGCTAAAGACGGTGTTAACCTTTTTGCTGGCGATAAGTACGGCGGTCTTTCTGAAGATGCACTTTACTACATTGGCGGTATCATTAAGCATGCTAAAGCAATTAACGCTTTTGCAAACGCATCTACTAACTCGTACAAACGTTTAGTACCAGGTTTTGAAGCACCAGTTATGCTTGCGTACTCTGCACGTAACCGTTCTGCATCAATCCGTATCCCAGTGGTTCCATCTGAAAAAGGTCGTCGTATTGAAGTACGCTTCCCGGATCCAACAGCTAACCCATACCTTGCTTTCTCAGCAATGCTTATGGCTGGCCTTGATGGTATCAAAAACAAGATCCACCCTGGCGATGCTATGGATAAAGATTTATACGACTTACCAGCTGAAGAAGCAGCAGAAATTCCAACTGTTGCAGCATCACTTGACGAAGCACTATCTGCACTTAGCGCAGACCGTGAATTCTTAACTCAAGGTGGCGTATTCACTGACGACTTAATCGATGCTTACATCGAACTTAAGTCTAAAGAAGTTGAAAAGCTTAACATGACAACTCACCCAGTTGAGTTTGAAATGTACTACAGCTGTTAATATAAGCTGTAAAAAATATGTGTGTTCTCAAGCCCGCTTTGCGGGCTTTTTTAATGGTAAAATTAGTCAATCTCCACTAAAGTTAAGTTACCGATAAAAATGCAGGGCTGCAGAGTGAATAACAAGATTTTATTACTATTAATTACTTTAGGATTAAGTAATTATGGTTATGCCGGTGAAACAAAAATATACGCTTGGAAAGATAAAAATGGCGTATTAGTGTTCTCTGACACCCCTCATAGAGGTGCTAAAGAGGTAAAGCTTACCAGCCAAGATCTTAATATGCCTGCAACAAATACTGACATTTTTGACGAGCAACCCCAGCCTCAACAAGCGGCCTTTAGTATTGCCATTTCCTCACCTGATCATAACCAGACTATTCGTGAAAATACCGGCACTGTTTATGTTACTAGCCGAATAAAACCGCGCTTTGAAACTGGTTTTACTATACAACTTTTTATTGATGGTAAAGCACACGGCCCTGCCAGTGACAGCTCAACCTTTGCAATAAGGGATGTAGAACGTGGTCAGCACACACTACAATTAAAGCTTTTTAATAGTAAAAACCAAGTTATTGCTACAAGCGAGCCCTGTATGTTTTTTATGCACCGAAAAGGGCTAAGCCTAAGTAATTAAATTGGGGTATTACTAATCGTGCAGCAGTGTATTTTACCGTATAACTTGCTTGCAAACATCAACGCACTAAAATGGTGCAGCTATGATTAATAATAAAAACTTTAGCCCTGAGCTACTCGATGCTATTTGGCAAAATCAAACAACCGCTATCATGTTGCTTGATAAAAACTTCACCGTTGTCTATGCCAATACCAGTACTAGCGAACTGCTTGGCCTTGGTAACAAGCGCCTATTAGATCAGCCTTTCGACAGTCTTTTTAATTACCATTCAATCGATTTGCAGCGTATAGAACAATACTCATTAGTTGAAGGTGTAGATTGCCAGCAGCACAGAGCTGACGTGGTTTTTAGCGATTCTCGCCATGCAAAAGTAGCCGTAAGTACACGACAAATTAAGTTTGATGGCTCACTTTATATTTTATTTGAGTGGCGCCAAACTGATGACGAAATTAAGCACGACCAAGCGTCTAATCAAATGCATCAATACCAAGCAGCCCGAAATCTAATTAGAGGCTTAGCTCACGAAATTAAAAATCCTTTAGGTGGAATTCGCGGAGCGGCGCAGTTATTGCAGTATGAGGTTGATCAACAAGAAAGAGACCAATGTGCTGAACTTATCATTGAGCAAGCTGACCGATTACGCGAATTAGTAGATAGGCTTTTAGGGCCAAATCAGCTTCCGCAAAAATCGTATGGCAATATACATCAATCACTTGAATCAGTTGCACGACTAAGTACGTTAGATAATTGTTCTAACATTAGCTTGGTTAAGGATTACGACCCAAGCATTCCTGATGTATACATTGATCAAGGTAAAATTCAGCAAGTAGTATTAAACATTGTTCGAAATGCTCAGCAGGCGCTTGTAAATGGCGGTGAAATAACAATAAAAACCCGCATTAATCATCAGCATCGTCGCCCAGGTAAAGCACCTAAAAAAGCCTTGTTGATCCAAATATCTGATAACGGACCAGGTATTGATCCCAGTGTACGTGAAACACTGTTCTACCCTATGATCACCAATAAAGAAGATGGCTCAGGGTTAGGACTCTCAATAGCGCAAACGCTGATAGATCAACATGATGGCTATATAGAATGCGATAGCTGGCCTGGACATACTGAATTTAATATCTATCTGCCCTTTGCAGATTAATGTTTGGAGTTTGCATGAAAACAGTTTGGCTTGTAGATGATGATGCCTCAATTCGCTTTGTACTTGAAAAGGCACTAACCCGTTCAGGGTTTAACACGGAGAGCTTTGCTAATGCGCAAGATGTACTAAGCGCACTAAAGTTTAGCCAACCTACTGTTTTAGTTTCTGACGTTAGAATGCCAGGCATGGATGGTATGGCGTTGCTTGAACTTATCGCAGAGCAAAACCCTGGGCTGCCAGTTATTATAATGACTGCCCACTCAGATTTGGACTCTGCAGTTAATGCATTCCAAAAAGGTGCTTTTGAATACCTAGCTAAGCCGTTTGATTTAAACGAAGCAGTGGCGCTAGTCGAGAGCGCGTGCAGAGCAAACTCCACTAAAAAAACTAAGCGAAAGCAAGCTCCACCAAAAAGTGCCCACATTATTGGTGAAGCACCCGCTATGCAAGAAGTGTTTAGAGCGATAGGTAAACTATCGGCCTCTAGCATGAGCGTATTAATAAATGGTGAATCTGGCACAGGTAAAGAACTTGTCGCCAGCGCCCTGCACAACCATAGTCCACGTAAAGAAAATCAATTTATTGCACTTAACATGGCAGCCATTCCAAAAGAGCTAGTTGAGTCAGAGTTATTTGGCCACGAAAAAGGCGCATTTACGGGCGCAGATAGCGTACGTAAAGGCCGCTTTGAGCAAGCCAA
>NZ_AUTL01000051.1:0-10606 GCF_000498015.1 Pseudoalteromonas sp. TAE79 | reverse complement strand
CTATCTACAGACGGTTTAATTTATGGTCCAAAAAAGGGATTTTGAATGAACTGTTTCGCGCATTATCTCGTGATGCGGACATGGATTGGGTCTTCATTGATGGCAGTATTGTCAGGGCTCATCAACATAGTTGCGGTGCAAGAACTGCTGACAATGAATCAATTGGAAAGAGCCGAGGTGGAAATTCTACGAAAATTCATCTTGCAGTCGATAGCGGAGGGTTGCCTGTTTATTATGAATTATCCTGTGGAAATACGCATGATATCGTCCATGCAGAGTCACTCGTAGCTAATTGCCCAACAAGTAATATGGTTGTCGCAGATAAAGGCTACGACAGTGAAAAACTGAGAGCGTTTGTTCGTGATAATAACGCTACACCCGTTATTCCACGTAAGGGCAACAGTTTAGTAGGCAATGAAGATATTGACTGGTGCATGTACAAATATCGGCACTTGGTTGAGAATGCATTTGGCCGTATTAAGCAATATAGAGGGATAGCCACGCGGTATGAAAAGCTTGAACGAAATTATCATTCAATGCTCGCTTTAGCATTTACTATGATGTGGCTACCAATGTGGGCTGATTGATATATGTACTACAAAGATCAACAGCCCTTAGTATTTTAAATTTATATTAGAGGTTTATTTGATATGTATTAATTTAATTAGATATTTGAATTGATTGATATTAATAACACATTATGAAAATTAGATAATTTTGTCCTAGCTGGTAAGACTAATAAAAATGAAACCTTTTCGATACCTAACTCTTTTAGAATATATACCTATCAGCCCTTTAAGTATTTCAGTCAAACAGCTACAAGATGATTTATCACAGCGAGGTGTTGAATTATCAACCCGCATGCTCCAGCGTGACCTGCAATCACTTTACGATCAAGGTTGTTTTGGTCTTGAAAAAGATATGCGAAGTAAACCTTATGGTTGGTCTATCAATGCGCAGTGGCGAGGTGGTAACGCGAAAAGAATGAGCAGCGAAGTGGCTGAGCATTATTTATTGTTAGAGCAGTTACTACCGCAATCAGTCCCGAGTGACGTTAAGCAGTCAGTGCATATCAAAGCAGAGCAGGCTCTTAAACGTTTTAATGGCCATGTGCCTGAGTGGCTTTCAACTCTGCCTAAGCCTTCTTTAAAAGTGAATATTGATAATCAGTTAGTTGAGCTAATTGAGCATGCAATTAAGCACAACCGTGCTGTGAGTGCCGAGCTTTTTAGAGTACTTTACGATGATGCACATTGGCTTAAGTTTGCTGAATTGAGTTTTTATAATTTAGTTGAACAAGGTGGCGTTTTAATGGCGCAGTTTATGGTGGGGTCGCTTCACGATAAATGCTATCAAATGCCGGTTTATCGCATTCGTAATGTACATGTACTACAAAAAAATCGTAGAGAACCGAGTGCTGAACAACTAAAAACGTTGCGCAGTGCTATTAATAAAGGCATGAACCAAGAGTGTATTGAGCTTATTGTAAAAGCTCCCAAACACTCTGCTGTTAATCAAGGATTTATTGAGCTTGGTGAGCTGACTGACAAGCAAAGTATTGATGAAAAAAACGTATTACTTACCTACCAAACTATTGATACCGAGCAATTAACCGATGAGTTGCTTAAATGTGCACATTGGCTTGAAGTGATTAAGCCGGAAAAGCTGAGACAAAGAATTATTTCTAAGCTTAAAGCGGCCACTACAAACTATCTTTAATTGATTTCAAACTTAGGTGCGTCAAAAGTTGACGCACCTATTTGTTATGCTCCTTTAAAAGTTAAGGAGTAGTTATGTTCCAATTAATTCAGCAAAATGATGGTTTATCAATCGGTGTATTTGGTATTGGTGGGTGCGGCTGTAATACGCTTAACAGTATTTTTGAGCAACGCGAGTCTGAACAGGCGCACTTGTACAGTGTTAATACCGACAAAGTGGTGCTTAAGCATACGCAAAGTGATGAAGCTGTGCTTATAGGTGCTGAGCTAACTCATGGTTATGGTGCCGGCGCCGACCCTAAAGTTGGTTTACAGGCTGCGGAAGAGAGTAAAGATCAGCTTTTAACGTTAATTAATGGCTGTGATATAATACTCTGTGCAACAGGATTGGGTGGTGGTACTGGGACTGGCGCAAGTCCGTATATTGCTCAACTTGCTAGTGAGCAAGGTAAACCCATTATATTTGTTGCTACATTGCCATTTAGTAGTGAAGGGCAATTTAGGAGTAATATAGCGCAAGCAGGTTTAAATGAGCTTAAAGAGCATGCTAATGCTGTTATTACTCTCCCAAACGATCAACTGATTGAAGTGCTAGGTAATGATATTGGTTTATTTGACGCCTTTAAGCATAGCAACCAAATACTTCATTCACTGATAAAATCATTAATAGACATGCTTTGCTTTCAAGGTTTGATCAACGTTGATTTGAATGATTTTGCCAAAATTATGGATTGCCAGGGTGATGCTGTACTAGGTGTTGGTAAATGCGATGAAGAAAGCGAGCTTACTACTGCACTTGATGGGGCACTTAACAATCCGCTGGTTAATCAGGTAGATATGTCATCAAGTACCGGTGTAATAATACAAGTTAATTGCAAAGATGAAATTTCTCTGGGCAGTTATAATCTCATTACCGATACAGTACGCCATCAGGTAAGCCCTAATGCGTTAGTTATTTGTGGCGTCTCTAAAATAGAGAGCTTATCAACTAATTATGAGCTGTTGATCATCGCAACCGGTGCAAGTGCTAAGATGATTGTTGAACCTTTCAATAAAGCGCCTAGTAGCGAAGTCGAACAATCGCCAGCTGCAAGAGCTAAACCCCAAACTTCTGATATTTTTGACATACCAGCGTTTATACGTAATCAAGTTCCAGCACCATCTGAAAAATAACTATTATTATATAGCTTAAAGGGTTGTTAGTTATTGCTTTCAGAGTCTGAATACATTTTTCAGTGAGATAAACCTATGAATGTATATTTAGATGATGAAAGAGAAGCACCAGCCGGTTGGTTACGAGCCTATTGGCCTGACGAAGTGATTGCATTTTTGAAGAGCGGCAAAGTAAAACAGCTCAGCCTTGATCATGATTTAGGAAATGATAATAAAGGCACTGGCTATGACGTTTTACTTTGGATTGAGCGGGCAGTGTTTATTGATGGTTTTGTACCACCGACAATAGCCGTTCATTCAGCCAATAGCTCAGCACGAATTAAAATGGAATGCGCAATTGCACAAATTAATTTACTGGCTAGGCATCAATGCTTGATGACACTACAAATGAGTCAAGCTCTAAAGTAGTCGCCACTAAGCCAAAAGCATCTGATATTTTTGATATCCCTGCTTTTATAAGAAATCAATCTGCACCACCTATTAAAAGCTCTTTATAGGTTTTGTAAGCAAAGAAAAAGTTGTATTGCAATATGTAAGCTTTACTCTAATATTTGCAAAGGGCGGCTCTTTTTAAGCTTTTGGGTTTGCTGAACTATCTTACCCCAGATAGTGGAATAAGCACTTATTGTGCTTTTGACTTTGGCGATGAAATTATTTGAATAATCTAATTTTAAAAATGATTTTTTAGTCGTTTTGTTTTTTAACTTAGCCTGTATTTTTACTTCTTTAAGTATTTCCTTCTCAAATAGGGAAAAGTTTTTATAAAGTGCTTTAATATCAGTGTTATATATTTTATTCGAGTGGTCATAATGTTTACTCATTGGATCGTGCTCTAAAACAGAGTGATGGAGCATTTTTTTAGACTCAATTTCAGCAATTGTTGATGACCCAATTTTTTTAGTTAGTACCTCTTTCATGTGCGATTTTAAGAAGCTGCGAAGTAGTGTTGGATATGCTCCGGCAGAGCCTTTTATATTTATGTTATCTCGCGAGGCCACGACCATGTCTTTTGGCGCATGATACTTAAGTGCTCGGTTTAAACTCTCTTTACTAATGGGTTTTGAGTCGTCTTTAACCTTGCAAAATAAGTAGGTGCGGTTTATGTCTGGGTTTAATTTTAACTCTTGCTTTATTGCTTTTTTCATCTCGGGTGTGAGTTGTATTTTAAACTCTTTTTGGTTTTTCATTGCTCCGCGAGCTGTATGGGTTGTTTCAGGAAACGTTAAAAATTTAGGATTATCTAAATCATCTATATACGATAGACGTAGGTTGCAAATATTTATGGGCCTTAGCCCTGTAAACATCATCAACAGAACAGCATTTATTAATGTATTATTTTTAGCTGTTTTTAGGTTTATGTATAGCTGAGAAATTAGAGATATATCAGTATATGCCTTACAAGGAATAGGCTTCGCCGTTCGAGAAGATATATAATTATTGTCTATCTCTAGGAATGGATTAGTGCCGTTATTATATTTATTTTTTGCGAACACCCACAGTTTTTTCATCTGCTCGAATTGCTTAGCCACATGCGGACCACTTTTCTCTGTTAGTAGTTGGTCAAGCGTGGTTTCTATTTTCTCAGGCGTAATAGTCTGAAATAACGTATTTTTACCAAATGCATTTTGAATTGCATTAAGGTAAGAGGTATATGTGGTTACTGTGGTGTCAGCTAACTTGCTAGGGCTATGTTTATTAATTGCCTGTAAGTTTTCTATTTGTTTACTCACTACAAATTCGAATGTGTAATTAGAGGTGTTCTTTTTGTATATTTCGGCCGCTTTTAATTTCGCTGCTGAAAAACTCATATCATTAGAATCACCAAGCTTTGTGTTTTTTATGCCATGTTCTTTTTTAAAATGAGTAAAAAATTTAATAATACCATCATGCTGGAATACAATTCTAATCTGATCTTTAAGCTGATACTTTGAAAGCCTTCTTCCTTTATCCTGCGATAATATAATAGTCGCAAGACTGGCTAGCTCTTCCATTGACTCGTCACTGTACGGTGGCTTAAATGCATTAAATTCAGCCATGCAAAGGTCACGACTTTTAATCGTGACCTCACATGGTTTTACTGAATTTAATACTGATGTTGCCATTAATACATAAGCCTTAAAAAAGTTAAAATCATCAAATAACTGATGAGGTATCGCTCTAATAAGGCAATGGTATGAAATTAATTTTTTTTACAAAAACTTTGGTAAGTCGAAATTAAACTTTTTTAATTATTTTTTGCTTTGGCCTCTTGGTAATTTAAATATCTCTCAACGACAGCTCTTCCTTCTTCGGTTAAGATCAAATCTTTTGCTACTCTGCCCGTATCACCAAGTGGCTGATTAATGAAGTTTACATAACTGCCTTTGTGAACTAAATGAGCTTTAATTCTATCTCTCAAGGCTTTTTTATCGTTATTTTCTTTTAGGTTTTTAGCTTGTTTACTTTGCATACCTGTAAGTCTGAGTTGTTGGCTTTCGAGTTCTTTCGCTCTTTTTAAAATACTGGCTTCATGAATTTTGAATACATTAAATTTGAGCTTTGTTGAAGTGCCAAATAGCTCTTCAGATTTATCATAATTCAAGCCGTTTGGATCGTCCTCTTTTCTGAGGTGATGCAGCGCGAGTCTGGTGAGTTCCTCTGCGTGTTTAAAATGATAGCCGTTGGCAACCATAATCGCTTTTGCGTTGGATTTAAAAAAGCTTCGGCACATTGTGCAAAATGCTCCCGCAGATCCTTTCATAACAATGTTTCTTTTATCTCCTTTTACTGCATCAACAGGGGAGTAATCTTTGATGATTTTGTCCAGCGACCTTTTAGCAAATGGTTTGTTAAGATCGCGAGGCTGAAGAAATATGTGAACAGGGTTACAGTTAGGGAGCGCATTTTCCATCCAGGCTCTTTGCTCTAAAATAATGGCGCGCATGGCTTTGGTTAAGGGCAGCTTATATTCTTTTTGGTTTTTCATTTCTCCACGAACTCCGACAACAGATGCCGGAAAGGTAATTAATGTTGGGAAGTGGATACTATTGAGCCACTCCCACTTCATTTGTGGAATATTAATAGGGCGTATACCTGTCAAAATCATGAATCGAGCTGCATTTTTTTGATGTACATTTGGTGCAGACGCGAGGTTTATCCACAATTCAGCTATTGAATCTAAGTCTGTATAAACTTGGCAAGGACGAGGGCTTTCTACACGGTCAGATACGTAAAAGTCATCGATATCAGCTGCTGGGTTTTTACCTGAGTTAAATTTGTTTTTAGCAAATCGCCATACTCTTCTAATTTGTGCAAAAAGCTCGATTGCTTGGTTATTGGACTCTGCCATGATAATTAAATCTACAATTTTTTCTAACTCTCCTGCTGTAAGAGACTGGAATGCACGCTTAAGCGGAAAATGATGCCTAAGCTTTTTTATTCTACATTGATATGTTCTGAGCGATGAAGCTGCAAACTTGGTGGGTGCGTTGTTATGGCGCTCAATTAGGCTTTTCTCGTAAGTATCAAAAACTGTTTTGACAGTGTGGTTGTTTAAAACTCCCTCCTGCATTTGAGCAGTGAGCTTACGCGCTTTTGCTATTGTTAATTCAGGTGCTTCACCTAACTTGGTATTAGCTATGCCAGATGATTTAGGGAAGTTAGAGTAGAAAATAGCAGCGCCAGACTTGGTGAAAATTAGTCGAATATGGTGTTGCGCTTCGTATTTCGATAACCTTTTAGTCCTACTAGGTTTAAAGCCTTGTTTATAAGTGCTTTTTTCTTCAAAAAATATGATGTGTTGAGCCAGCGTAGCACACCGATTTATGTGCTGCATAGAAAATGGCGGTTTGAGCTGGTTCCATTCTAGTTTTGCTTTCGTATATTGAGCTTTGTTAAGCGTTGATAAAGAGTACTTCACTTTGTTATAACCTATATAAATAAAGGCCTCGCGGCGATTTTTATTGATTGAGATCAACAAAGCAACAGAGAAAAATAGGCATAATTCGCGGCTGTAATTTACACCTAAAAATAAAATGGTGTGTTACGAATGTGTGCTACGATTAAATAAAAAATAAAGGTTTTTTATTGAACTACACTTGTATGAAAAGCAGTCAAAAAACATTTCATTTAAATCTATGTTTATGTTTTATAATGATTTTAATTGAAGGGGCTTAAAAGTGGCTTTACTCATAAATAGTAAGTGCATTAACTGTGATATGTGTGACCCAGAATGCCCTAATGAGGCTATTTATATGGGCGCTAAAATATACCAAATAGATGCAAACAAATGTACAGAGTGTGTAGGGCATTATGATAAACCTACTTGCGTAAGTGTTTGCCCTATTGACTGCATAAAGCCCGATCCGAATAAGCGTGAAAATTTGGACGATCTAGCAGAAAAATTTGTGCGGGTAACTGGCAAATAACTCGTCAGGTATTTTGCTAAGCAGCTTTTAATTTAGGCTAAAAACACTACTCACATTACTTATTTAGGTTGTAGCTAAGGTCCTCTGCCATGCATTTTTAGTTTCAATCAAATCTTATTACCTTCATTAATTATCAACTATATTGTGTTACCTTAAGGCTTTATAAACTCAAGCATTAATCTAAGTTTTAGATTGCATTCTATAGGAGTCTATTTTGGATATAGGTATTAACGCTATTCAGGCTGTATCTTCAAAACAAGCCATATTTATTAATGATGAGTGCCGAGTATTTGTAATTGGCGATCTTGATGGTGATTTACCGGCCTTAAAAAACGCACTTAATAACGTAAATTTTGATCCTGAAAGAGACACTTTGTTTTGCCTAGGCGATTTTGTTGATCGCGGGGATAAAACATATGACTTATTTACATACTTACAAGCCATTAGGGCATGTATGATATTAGGTAATCATGAGCATTTAATGTTGGAATCATTATTAAGTAATGATGAAGCGGCTTTTAAATTATGGACTGACAATGGTGGCAATTGGCACAAGTCGGTATCGAGTGAAAAGCTCAATGTTATGTGCGATGAGTTACTAACTAAGCCTCTTTCAATAGTACTTGAATATCGTGGTTATAAAATTGGGTTGTCTCATACATTTGCCCAATCGTGGGATTGGGAAAATTACCCTGATGATAAATCGGTGATTGTGCAATCTTTATTGTGGGATCGCGAAGTAGTTAAACAAAATAAGGTAGTTAAAAGTCATGGAGTCGACTTTTCAATACATGGACATAACTCAACTAAAGCACCTTTTTGGGTGGGTAATAGTTATCATATAGATACCAATTATTATGGTGGAAAGCCGACATTACTCGAGCTTTCAGAGGTTATTGCTACATTTGAAAAGTCATCTGATCTTTAGGGGTTTCTACTTTTTAAATATTATTCGGCAGCTTTGCTTTTTAAAATGTAAGCTGCTGACTACCACACCTAATTATCCCCTTTGTTTTTTCTATACACTCTATGATTTATGCACCGTAATTATTTTATTAAGCTATTAAATACAACAAAGCCGCTCTTAGTTTATTAATTGAGAGCGGCTTTGATGTGTGGGCTGGGTTTTAACTTTCATTTAATAGGTATAAATACAGTTAAAAGAGACGTTTATTTAATTTAATATTGTTGGTTAACAAACGGTTAAGTTTGGCTGTGTAGAATTGGGAACAATTTTGCCATTACGTGAATAATTTGCGTAAAAGGACTAACTTCTCGCTTTAGTTTTATGAGCAGATTTAAATGGAACAGCCTCTCACATGATAGTAGCAAGTATATACCCTTTCCCTTTTTCAACGTTTTGTAAGTCATCACTTTATGTATCAATTTTTTCTGCTTTGGGTTCTACGTGTGCTTTTGCAGCGCAAGAAAACGAAAACTCGCAGCACACAAAAGATATGGAAGTAATAGAGGTACGTGGCATCCGTTCAAGTATGGCCGAAAACTTAGATGTAAAACGCATGTCTGGCTCAGTGGTTGATGCAATTACAGCGGAAGACATTGGGAAGTTCCCTGATAAAAACGTTGCGGACTCTCTTCAGCGTGTACCTGGTGTGGTAATTGAGCGTGACGGCGGAGAAGGTTCATCAGTTAGTATTCGTGGTTTGTCGTCGGCGCTAACTTTTACACAGCTTAATGGTAATTTTATTGCGTCTTCTCCGGGAGAGCCTTCGCGTTCGTTTGATTATGCTTTGTTACCGTCTTCGATGATTGAAAGTGTAGAGGTTTATAAATCGCCAGAGGCACGCTTAGATGAAGGAGGGGTTGGTGGTACTGTATTAATGCATAGCCGAAAGCCTTTGAGTATGGATGCAAACTCAGGTGTATTTAATGTAGAGAGTACTTACGCTGATGTTACAAAAGAGTACGAACCGCAGTTTACGGGTTTATATTCATGGAAAAACGACAACGAAAACTTTGGTGTATTAGTTGGCTATACCTATCAGGAACGAACAAACAGGACACTTTCGGGAGGAACTGATGCAAATGTATGGCGCTACACTGGCGGTGGACAACCTACAGATATAAATGGTAACGCAGTTAATAACAATAATGGTTGGGATACTATTAATGATGCAAACGGCAACAGTTACGATGGTGTTTGGTTTCCACAAGTTGTGCGAGGCTCAGTTCTTAACGAAAAACGTGAGCGCGAAGGAATTCAAGTTAGTACACAGTGGCGACCAACAAATCGTTTAGAGCTTGGATTTAATTACTTTGGCTTTACACTCGGCCAAGACAGGACTGAATCTGTGATTGATATACCTGAGTGGTCTTTAAATTCTGATTTTTTAACTGATGTAAATCTTGATGAGTCGGGAAGTATTGTTACTGGTATGCAATACGATGCGATGGCAAGCGGTATTGAAAGTGATATGCAGTTTCCGTGGATGCGCGGCAGTTATGTATGTGAAGAATCCACCTCCGATACCTTTGATTTTAATTTAACTTATGAAGGCGATAATTTTAAAGCGCGTTTTGTTGTGGGTAATACAAAATCAGAAGGGGGGCCGGAAGAAAGCAGGGAAGCTGCATATAAAAGTTCAAACGCGGGCGAAAACGCCACTGCTATTCAAAATGCTGCTCAAATGGCAGGCTGGTCACTCAACCAAAATAATGTATCACTTAATATTGACCCTAATACACTAGCTAACTTGCAAAGTGGAATTGGAGGCGGTCGTGATGCGGGCTCTTCAAACTCAAGTTTTGTACGCAGTGAGTTAGAAGAAGATTATTACCAAGCTGATGTGGATCTTTATGTTGATTGGGGCTTTTTAAAAACAATTAGAACCGGTGTCAAATATCGTAACTCCACGCTTCATCGTGAAACTGGCAATACCTTCTTTTTAGATCCTAATTTTGATATTGCTGCGGGCGAAGCAAGCGAGCAAGGTATTACGCGTTTCGACAGCTACCAATGGAATGGTGGAATGCCATTAGCTCAAAATGTATTTACTAGTGAGAGTAATATTGTTGGTGGTTTTGATATAAACCAAATGCCAAGTATCGACTGGGATAAATATCGCGATATGGTCACTGCTAGCTATGTACCTTATACACGTATTGAAGATAACTTTGTTTACGACATTGAAGAGAAAATATCTGCTTTTTATATTCAAGGCGATTTTGAGTTTAGTGAAGTAAGAGGTAATTTGGGCGTGCGTGTTGTGCAAACAAAAACACTTACTTCATCTACTGACTTATATACCTACCAATTAGATCACACAAATGACGAAACAGGCGAGCCAG
>NZ_AUTL01000050.1:0-23216 GCF_000498015.1 Pseudoalteromonas sp. TAE79 | reverse complement strand
ATACGTTCTTGATGATACGCAAAACCGGTACCGGCTGGGATCAAACGACCCACAATTACGTTTTCTTTCAGACCGCGAAGCTCATCGCTCTTACCATTCACTGCCGCATCTGTGAGAACACGTGTTGTCTCTTGGAAAGACGCTGCAGAGATGAAAGATTCTGTTGCTAGTGATGCTTTTGTGATACCCATTAACTGGATTTCAAACTTAGCTGGTATCTTACCTTGTTTTTCAAGGTCACGGTTTGCGATATTAACGCGCGCCACTTCGATTTGTTCACCTGCTAAGAAGTCAGTATCACCACCGTGTATGATGGTACATTTACGAATCATCTGACGGATAATTGTTTCAATGTGCTTGTCATTGATCTTAACGCCTTGCAAACGGTAAACCTCTTGCACTTCGTTAACGATGTAGTTAGCAACATGAGTCACACCACGTAGGCGTAAGATGTCATGCGGCGATTCAGGACCATCGGCGATAACTTCACCTTTAGACACTTGCTCACCTTCAAACACGTTAAGTTGACGCCACTTAGGAATCATTTCTTCGTAATGATCACCTTCAGCTGGAGTAATAACTAAACGTTTCTTACCTTTAGTCTCTTTACCGAAGCTAATAGTACCTGTGATCTCAGCTAAGATAGCTGGCTCTTTAGGTTTACGCGCTTCAAATAAGTCGGCTACGCGTGGTAGACCACCCGTGATATCACGAGTTTTCGAACCTTCTTGTGGTATACGTGCTAACACGTCACCAGGGTTTGCTGTAACGCCGTCAATAACTTCAATCGTAGTGAATGAAGGAAGACGTGTTTCTTGCAGACCGCGCTCTTCACTTTCAATGATAAGCTTAGGTTCTTTAGTATTTACTTTAGCAAGATCTTTAACAACTACACGGGTTAAACCTGTTAGTTCATCAGTCTGTGCTTCAGTATTTGAGTCATCGATGTCGCTAAACGATACTTTTGACTTATGCTCAAGAACGATTGGGTGACTATGCGGGTCCCAAGTAGCAACGATGTCGTTACCTTGAACTTCAGCATTGTCTTGCACTGTTAATACCGCACCGTAAGGTACTTTATAACGTTCTTTTTCACGACCATAGCTATCAATGATAGTGATCTCAGTAGAACGTGAGGTAATAACAATCTTACCATCTGTATTTAATACATATTTAGCGTTATGAAGTTTTAATGTACCGTTAGTTTTAACTTGTACATTATTTTCAGCTGACGCTCTTGATGCCGCACCACCGATGTGGAATGTACGCATCGTAAGCTGTGTACCCGGCTCACCGATTGACTGGGCCGCGATAACACCTACTGATTCACCCGCGTTGATGATATGACCACGTGCAAGGTCACGACCATAACACTTAGCACATACACCAAAGTCGTTATCACATGTGATAACAGAACGTACGCGAACTTCATCCACTGAGTGCTCTTCTAAAAGGTCACACAGTTTTTCATCAAGCATGATATTACGCTCAACAAGTACAGTATTAGTACCTGGAATTACAATATCTTCAGCAACAACACGACCTAGAACACGTTCACGAAGTGCTTCTACAACATCACCACCTTCAATAAGCGGTTTCATTGTTAAGCCATCTTCTGTGCCACAGTCATCTTCATTGATTACCAAATCTTGTGCAACGTCTACTAGACGACGCGTTAGGTAACCCGAGTTAGCTGTTTTAAGTGCTGTATCGGCAAGACCTTTACGCGCACCATGCGTTGAGATGAAGTACTGAAGTACGTTTAGACCTTCACGGAAGTTAGCTGTGATTGGCGTCTCAATGATTGAACCATCTGGTCGAGCCATTAGACCACGCATACCCGCCAACTGACGAATCTGTGCAGCACTACCACGAGCACCTGAGTCGGCCATCATAAACACTGAGTTAAATGACGGTTGCTCTACTTCTTCACCTTTAGCATTAATAACTGTGTCTTTTGACAAGTTAGACATCATCTCACGTGACAAGTTTTCGTTTACACGTGACCAGATATCGATAACTTTATTGTACTTTTCACCAGCCGTTACAAGACCTGATTGGAATTGTTGGTTGATTTCAGTAACTTCAGCTTCAGCTGATTCAATGATCTGTGCTTTAACCGGTGGGATAACTAAGTCATCAATACCGATAGAAACACCTGATTTCATTGCATAATGGAAACCGGTGTACATAACTTGGTCAGCAAACATAACTGTGTCTTTAAGACCAAGACGACGGTAACACTCATTAATTAAGCTAGAAATCTGCTTTTTACCTAATGCTTGGTTGATTGACTCAAACGGCATACCTTTAGGTAAAATTAAAGATAGAATTGCACGACCAACAGTTGTATCGATTACAGTAACAGTGTCTTCTACTATGCCGTCTTCGTTTTTAACTGATTGGCTAATACGTACTTTCACGATTGCGTGAAGGTCAGCATTGCCACTGCGGTATGCTTTTTCTGCTTCTTTTGGATCTTTAAATATCGCGCCTTCGCCTTTAGCGTTAATGCGGTCACGAGTCATGTAATAAAGACCCAATACAACATCCTGTGAAGGAACGATGATTGGCTCACCATTCGCAGGAGATAGAATGTTGTTTGTTGACATCATCAATGCACGAGCTTCAAGCTGCGCTTCGATTGTTAACGGTACGTGTACCGCCATTTGGTCACCATCGAAATCGGCGTTGTACGCCGCACATACTAATGGATGCAAATGGATCGCTTTACCTTCGATAAGCACAGGCTCAAACGCTTGGATACCCAAACGGTGAAGTGTTGGTGCACGGTTAAGTAATACTGGATGTTCACGAATTACTTCGTCAAGTACATCCCATACTTCCGGAACTTCACGTTCAACCATCTTCTTAGCTGCTTTGATTGTCGTAGCCATGCCGCGACGCTCTAATTTACCATAGATAAATGGTTTGAATAGCTCAAGTGCCATCTTCTTAGGAAGACCACATTGGTGAAGCTTAAGTGTAGGACCTACTGTGATAACAGAACGGCCTGAATAATCTACACGCTTACCAAGTAGATTCTGACGGAAACGACCTTGCTTACCCTTGATCATATCAGCAAGAGATTTAAGAGGACGTTTGTTAGAACCTGTAATTGCACGACCACGACGACCGTTATCAAGTAGCGCATCTACCGCTTCTTGTAACATACGTTTTTCGTTGCGTACAATAATGTCTGGTGCTGCTAAATCTAGTAGACGCTTAAGACGGTTATTACGGTTAATAACACGACGGTAAAGGTCGTTTAGATCAGATGTCGCAAAACGACCACCGTCTAATGGTACTAATGGACGTAGATCAGGTGGCAATACTGGAAGTACTGTCATGATCATCCACTCAGGGTTATTACCTGATTGGTGGAACGATTCCATTAACTTAAGACGTTTAGTGATTTTTTTTCGCTTAGTTTCAGAGTTAATTGTTGGTAACTCTTCACGCATCTCAGCAATCAATTGAGCAAGATCAAGTTCACGAAGCAAGTCTAAAACTGCTTCAGCACCCATCTTCGCTTCAAATTCATCACCGTGCTCTTCTAGTGAATCTAAGTATTCTTCTTCACCTAATAGCTGACCACGCTCAAGCGTTGTCATACCAGGCTCAGTTACTACGAATGATTCGAAGTAAAGAACACGTTCAATATCACGAAGCGTCATATCTAGCATTAAGCCAATACGTGACGGTAATGATTTTAAAAACCATATATGTGCAACTGGGCTCGCAAGGTCGATATGACCCATACGATCGCGTCGCACTTTAGTGAGTGTTACTTCAACGCCACACTTTTCACAGATCACACCACGGTGTTTAAGGCGTTTATATTTACCACATAAACACTCATAATCTTTCACTGGGCCGAAAATACGGGCACAGAATAAGCCGTCGCGCTCAGGCTTGAAAGTACGGTAGTTAATAGTCTCAGGTTTCTTTACTTCACCGTATGACCATGAACGAACCATGTCTGGTGAAGCAAGACCAATGCGAATTGCATCGAATTCTTCGGTCTTATTTTGTTGCTTCAGAAACTTAAGTAAGTCTTTCACCTTAGCTCTCCTGTCGGAGTTAATCTTGAGGACGGATAGTCTCGTCCCTACATTCTATTCAGCCGTAACAGATGCTGCAGCGTTAACTGCAGCATCTAATTGGCTTAATTTTCTTCCAACTCGATGTTGATACCCAGTGAGCGGATTTCTTTCAACAATACGTTGAACGATTCTGGCATACCTGGTTCCATTTTATGGTTACCATCAACGATGTTTTTATACATCTTAGTACGACCGTTCACGTCATCCGATTTCACTGTTAGCATTTCTTGTAGAGTGTAAGCAGCACCGTAAGCTTCAAGTGCCCATACTTCCATCTCACCAAAACGCTGGCCACCGAACTGTGCTTTACCACCCAGCGGCTGCTGAGTAACAAGGCTGTAAGAACCAGTAGAACGTGCGTGCATCTTATCGTCAACCAAGTGGTTAAGTTTAAGCATATACATGTAACCAACAGTTACTTGACGTTCAAACTGATCGCCAGTACGGCCATCATAAAGTGTAACCTGACCACTTCGAGGATATCCACCAAGCTCAAGCATGTCTTTGATTTCGCTTTCTTTCGCGCCATCAAATGCAGGAGTAGCTATTGGTAAACCACCTTTTAAGTTTTCAGCTAGACGACGAATTTCGTCATCAGTGAAGCTAGCAATGTCTACAACTTGGCGAGATTCACCAATTTCGTAAGCTTGCTTGATGAATTCACGCAGCTCATGAAGCTCACGTTGTTCTTTCATCATCTCTTCAATACGTTCACCGATACCACGTGCAGCAAGACCCATATGTGTTTCAAGGATCTGACCGATGTTCATACGCGATGGTACACCTAGTGGATTCAATACGATATCTACCGTACGACCTTTGTCATCGTAAGGCATATCTTCTACTGGTACGATAGTCGAGATAACACCTTTGTTACCGTGACGACCCGCCATTTTATCACCCGGTTGGATACGACGTTTAACAGCTAGGTATACTTTAACAATCTTAAGTACGCCTGGTGCTAAATCATCACCTTGGGTAATTTTACGACGTTTGTTTTCAAACTTTTTATCGTATTCAGCTTTAAGCTCATCGTACTGTGCAGCTAGTTGCTCAAGCTCAGCTTGCTTGTCTTCTTCAGCAAGGCTTTGCGTAAGTACTTTTTCAGCATTAAGAGATGCAAGTTTTTCTTCATCAAAACCAGCAGCTATAAGTAGCTTGCGTGCACGGTCTAAAACGCCTGCTTCTAAAATACGGAACTCTTCGTTGAAGTCTTTCTTCGCTTCGCGAAGCTGCATATCTTCAACTTCTAACGCACGTTTATCTTTTTCAACACCATCACGGGTGAAAACTTGCACGTCAATTACAGTACCAGTTACAGAGTTTGGTACGCGTAAAGAGCTGTCTTTAACGTCAGACGCTTTTTCGCCGAAGATAGCACGTAGTAGCTTCTCTTCAGGTGTAAGCTGTGTCTCGCCTTTAGGAGTCACTTTACCTACTAGGATATCGCCGCCTTTAACTTCAGCACCAATATATACAACGCCTGATTCATCAAGCTTGCCTAGCGCAGACTCACCCACATTCGGGATATCTGCAGTGATCTCTTCAGGACCTAATTTAGTATCACGGGCAACACACTGTAGTTCTTGAATATGGATAGTCGTTAGACGATCTTCTTCAACTACGCGCTCTGATAACAAGATTGAATCTTCGAAGTTGTAACCGTTCCATGGCATGAATGCCACGCGAAGGTTTTGACCAAGGGCTAAGTCACCTAAGTCAGTCGAAGGACCATCTGCTAACACGTCACCACGAGTAACCGGTTCGCCAACCATACAAGTTGGTTTTTGGTTAATACATGTATTTTGGTTAGAACGTGTGTATTTGGTTAAGTTGTAGATGTCGATGCCCGCTTCACCTGGGATGCGTTCTTCTTCATGTACATTTACAACGATGCGACTTGCGTCAGCATACATTACTTCACCACCACGTTTAGCAACGATAGTTACACCAGAGTCTTTCGCTAGTGTTAACTCAATACCAGTACCTACTAACGGTTTATCCGCTTTCAATGTTGGTACTGCTTGGCGTTGCATGTTTGAACCCATCAATGCACGGTTAGCATCATCGTGTTCTAGGAACGGGATAAGTGCTGCCGCTACAGAGATCACCTGTTGTGGTGATACATCCATATACTGCTGGTCCATGCGACCCATAAAGGTAGATTCACCTTTGTGACGACATGGAATAAGTTCATCAACAAACTCATTGGTTTCAGTTAAGTTTGAGTTCGCCTGTGCGATAACAAACTGACCTTCTTCAATGGCTGATAAGTAATCAACTTCATCAGTTACAACACCATCTACCACTTTGCGGTAAGGTGTTTCTAAGAAACCGTAGTCATTTGTACGTGCGTACGTAGACAACGAGTTAATTAGACCGATGTTTGGACCCTCAGGAGTCTCGATTGGACATACGCGACCATAGTGAGTTACGTGAACGTCACGTACTTCAAAGCCTGCGCGTTCACGAGTTAGACCGCCCGGACCTAATGCAGAGATACGACGTTTATGCGTAACTTCTGATAGTGGGTTATTTTGGTCCATAAACTGTGATAACTGAGACGAGCCGAAGAACTCTTTAACCGCTGCCGAAATAGGCTTAGCGTTAATAAGATCTTGTGGCATTATCGCGTCAAGGTCACCTAAGCTTAAACGCTCACGTACAGCACGTTCAACACGTACTAGACCAACACGGAATTGGTTCTCAGCCATTTCGCCAACACTACGTATACGACGGTTGCCTAAGTGATCGATATCATCAACATCGCCTTGACCGTTACGAATAGCAATTAATACTTTCATAACAGACACGATGTCTTCTTTGCTTAATGTGCCTGGGCCTGTGTCTGTATCGTAACCAACACGGCTATTGAACTTCATACGACCTACAGTAGATAAGTCATAACGCTCTTCAGAGAAGAACAAGTTCTGGAATAAGGCTTCAGCCGCGTCTTTCGTCGGTGGCTCGCCTGGGCGCATCATGCGGTAAATTTCTACTAGTGCTTCTAAACGGCTGCTTGAAGAGTCAATGTTCAATGTATTTGACATGTAAGCACCGCTGTCCACTTCATTGATATATAACGTATCAATTTTAGTGTGACCGGCTTTAACCAATTCAGCCATTAGCTCTAGAGTTAGCTCGTCATTTGCATTTGCAATAACTTCACCAGTTGATTCATCAACATAGTTTTTAGCTACAATACGGCCAATGATGTACTCATGTGGTACTTCTAATTGCTTAATGCCTTTCTTCTCGATGCTCTTGATGTGGCGAGCCGTAACACGACGACCGCTTTCAACAAATACTTCACCGTCTTCGCTCTTGATATCAAAAGCGGCAGTTTCACCACGTAAACGCGAAGGTACAAGTTCCATAAGAACTTTACCATTCGTTACTTCAAACGTAGTGTTATCGAAGAACATATCTAGGATTTCTTCGCTAGAATACTCTAGTGCACGTAGGATGATAGACGCCGGTAATTTACGACGGCGGTCAATACGTACATATAAGTTATCTTTTGCATCAAATTCGAAGTCTAACCATGAACCACGGTAAGGTATAACGCGTGCGTTATATAATACTTTACCCGATGAATGGGTTTTACCGCGGTCGTTATCAAAGAATACACCAGGGCTACGGTGTAGCTGAGAAACGATAACACGCTCTGTACCATTGATTACAAAAGTACCGGTATCTGTCATGAGCGGAATTTCGCCCATGTAAACTTCTTGCTCTTTAATGTCTTTAACTGTGCCTGGTGCTTCTTTGTCCATAACAACAAGACGCAGTTTCACGCGAAGTGGAGCAGAATAAGTCACACCGCGAATTTGACATTCTTTTACATCGAAAACTGGCTCACCAATACGGTAACTTACGTATTGAAGCTCAGAATTTCCCGAGTAGCTTTTAATAGGGAACACAGAACGGAAGGCAGCTTCCAAACCATGATCGCCATCAGCGTCCGGCACTAAGAATTTTTTAAACGATTCTAACTGTGTAGACAGTAAAAAAGGTATATCCAAAACTTGTGGACGTTTACCAAAATCCTTACGGATACGTTTCTTTTCAGAATAAGAGTAAGCCATGGGGTTCCTCAGCTTGCTGATCTTTGACCCGACCTGTTCTTGTAAGAACAGACTTAACTGGCAGCTATGCCAAGATTTTACAACATTTAACTGTTGTTCTAATTAGATCCCACTTTAACACTAGCAAACTATAAAGCGTTGAAAGTAAAGAAAAAATCAGATTTTATTTGAACTAAAAGAGTGCATCACTCTATAGCGCAAAAAGGCCGGTGATTAAATAATCACCAGCCCTTGCCTGATTTCTCAGGCAGCGAACTTAGCAAAAGCTAAATTACTTAACCTCAACTTCAGCACCAGCTTCAGTAAGATCTTTTGCAAGTGCTTCAGCTTCTTCTTTAGATACACCTTCTTTAACAGGTGTAGGAGCAGCTTCAACAAGAGCTTTCGCTTCTTTAAGGCCAAGGCCAGTTGCGCTACGAACAGCTTTGATTGCAGAAACCTTGTTAGCGCCAGCGCCAGTAAGGATTACGTCAAATTCTGTTTTCTCTTCAGCAGCTTCAGCAGCTGGACCAGCTACCATTGCAGCTGCAGCAGTTACGCCGAATTTTTCTTCCATTGCTTCGATAAGAGCAACAACGTCCATTACTGACATTTCAGCAATTGCGTCAAGGATTTGGTCTTTAGATACAGACATTACAAATTTCCTAATAATTAACGGACATTAAGTCCAAATAAATTTTACACCGAAAGTGAGATTAAACAGCTTAAAATTAAGCAGCTTGCTCTTCTTTCTGTACACGTACTGCTTCAATTGTTTTACACAATTTGCCAGCAGACGCTTCTTTCATAGCACTCATTAAGCGTGCAACAGCTTCATCGTATGTAGGTAATGTAGCAAGCATTGCTGCATCAACAACATTTCCTTCAAAAGCGGCCGTTTTAAGCTCGAATTTCTCATTCTTTTTCGCGAAATCTGAAAAGATACGCGCAGCAGCACCTGGGTGCTCTGATGAGAAAGCGATTAAGCTTGGACCAACAAATGAATCAGAAAGACACTCAAAATCTGTTCCTTCAAGAGCACGTTTTGCTAAAGTGTTACGGACAACTTTCATCCAAACACCATTTGCACGAGCTTCTTTACGAAGGGCAGTGATTGCGCCAACTGTTACACCACGAGAATCTGCAACAACTGCAGATAGAGCACCATTGGCTGCTTCGTTGACTTCAGCAACTATTGCTTTTTTGCCTTGAAGATTTAAAGCCATGGGTGTTACTCCTGGTTTAATGGGGTACCGATTATCGGATTCCCCTGTTCTACTCTTCCCTACCAAACAAGGTAGAGATGCTTTTTACGGCGAGAGCCAGAAGGATTAGGAAAAATCTATCTGGGGTCTACACCGTCTACGTAGGTGAATATTAAGGCCGAAGCCACCTACGGTCTTGGACGGAAGCCCAATTTATCGTTAACCCCGAAGGCTTAACGAAATTATGGACTTCAACCCGAATTCTTTACTTTGCAAATTAATAAATTAATCAACAAAATGGCGCGAAATTATAGTACAAATTTCACGCCATGTAAACACTCAATTAAGCAACAATAGTGCTTAAAGTGTTTTGGTCAACAGAAACACCTGCGCCCATTGTTGTAGAGATAGTTACTTTCTTCAAGTAAACACCTTTAGCTTGAGAAGGTTTAGCCTTCTTAAGCGCAACAATTAGAGCTTCAAGGTTTTGTTGTAACTGCTCTGCAGTGAAATCAACCTTACCAATAGTAGTATGGATGATGCCATTTTTGTCATTACGGTAACGTACTTGACCTGCTTTAGCATTTTTAACTGCTTCTGCAACGTTAGGCGTTACAGTACCAGTTTTAGGGTTTGGCATTAGACCACGTGGGCCTAAGATTTGACCTAGTTGACCAACAACACGCATAGCGTCTGGTGATGCAACAACAACGTCAAAGTTCATCTCGCCTTTTTTAACTAGTTCAGCAAGATCTTCCATACCTACTAATTCAGCACCGGCTTCTTTTGCAGCTTCTGCATTAGCGCCTTGTGTGAATACAGCAACACGAACGTCACGACCAGTACCGTTAGGTAGTACAGTAGCACCACGAACGTTTTGATCAGATTTACGAGCATCGATACCAAGGTTAACGGCAACGTCAACACTTTCTACGAATTTAGCTGTCGCTAACTCTTTTAAAAGAGCAACTGCTTCATTGATTTCGTAATCTTTAGTTACTTCCACTTTTTCGCGGATAGTACGCATACGTTTAGTTAATTTAGCCATTTCTTAGTCCTCTACGTTCAAGCCCATCGCACGCGCAGAACCTGCGATAGTGCGAACCGCTGCGTCCATATCGGCAGCTGTAAGGTCAGTTCGTTTTGTCTCAACAATTTCTTCAAGTTGAGCACGAGTTATTGTGCCTACTTTATCAGTGTTAGGACGGCCTGAGCCTGACTTGATACCAGCAGCTTTCTTAAGTAAGTAAGCAGCAGGTGGCGTTTTCATGTCGAACGTAAATGAACGGTCACCGTAAACAGAGATCACTACAGGAACTGGAGCGCCTTTTTCGATAGACTCTGTACGTGCGTTAAACGCTTTACAGAATTCCATGATGTTTACACCGTGTTGACCTAGTGCAGGACCTACTGGAGGACTAGGATTAGCCATACCAGCGGCAACTTGTAGCTTGATTAGAGCTTCAACTTTTTTAGCCATTATAAATACCTCATTTGGTGGGTCTCAGCCTTGTGCGCGCGAGGACGCGTACTCTAACGGCTTCCCAGTTTAAAAATTGGTTTCGTACTTTTTGCACAGTAAAAAATAAATTTTACCTTAATACAAAAAGGCCGCTGATTATAAGTTAATCAGCGGCCTTTTTCAAGCTTCATGCCAAAATTTAAATAAAAATTAGCGAAGCTTTTTTAATCAATTACTTATCTTGCTCAACTTGACCGAATTCAAGCTCAACTGGCGTAGAACGACCAAAAATAAGTACAGATACTTTTACGCGGCTCTTTTCGTAGTCAACTTCTTCAACTACACCACTGAAATCTGCAAATGGACCATCTGTAACGCGTACAACTTCACCTGGTTCAAATAATGTAGCAGGTTTAGGTGCTTCAGCATTTTCTTGTAGGCGATTAAGAATGCGCTCAGCTTCTTTAGGGCTGATAGGAGCAGGACGATCAGACGTACCACCAATAAAGCCCATAACGCGTTCTGTGCTGTTCACTAAGTGCCAGCTTGCGTCATTCATATCCATTTGTACTAATACGTAACCGGGGAAGAATTTACGCTCAGATTTACGCTTTTGGCCAGCGCGCATCTCAACAACTTCTTCAGTTGGTACTAATATTTCACCAAAGCTCGATTCTAGACCTTCGATTTTAATATGTTCAATTAACGTTTGAGCTACACGCTTTTCGTAACCAGAAAAGGCCTGTACTACATACCAACGTAACTTAATTTCTTTGTTCTCGTTCTCATCCGACATGGGATCAGATCTCCAATCCAGTTAAAAAGCCTACAGCGCGGAATAAAATGCCATCTAATCCCCAAAGGATAAGTGCCATAATCACTGTTGCAACCATTACAATTAATGTCGTGTGGGTAGTTTCTTGGCGCGTTGGCCAAATAACTTTGCGTACTTCAATTCGAGCTTCTTTAGCGAAAGCAAGAAAGTTACGTCCCTTAAATGTTTGCGAGGCAATTGCTAATCCGGCCGCTATTGCAACAACAACGCCAATAGCACGTAGTAATACAGATTGATCTGCATACATGTGATTACCAACAACTGCGCCTGCAAGTAGCGCGATTGCTACTAACCACTTTACTGACTCCATCGCACTTGATGGTGTTTCTACATTCGTGCTCATAATATTATTACCTTAACTACAGACACAACAACCCTACACTACGGCAGGGTTAATCCATTAAAATCTAAACTTAAAAACAGACTTAATTTAAACCGGTTTTTAATCTCAGACTACTCAAATAACAAGTAAAACTGGCAGGGGCGGAGAGATTCGAACTCCCAACCATCGGTTTTGGAGACCGCTGTTCTACCAATTGGAACTACGCCCCTGCAAAGTGGATGCCTATTATACTTACGCAGTTCATTAACACAAGCCTAAAAGATACCCACATTGGAAAATCTAATTAATTAATTACATTATTGTTTAAACTGCTAATAATTTAATCGGTTAGATAAACCTACAATCCAAAGATATTGATTATTTCCCTATGGTTTTATAAACGTCACTTAACAAGCTTGAAGCACCAAACCTAAATGTATTTGCTTGCAAATAATCATCACCCATTATTGCGCGTGCTAGCGCTAAATAATCACTAGCATCAGCAACAGTTTTAACACCGCCGGCCGCTTTAAAGCCCACACGTTTGTTTGAGTTTTTAATGGCTGTTAGCATAATTTTTGTTGATTCAAGCGTGGCATTTACAGCCACTTTACCCGTACTGGTTTTTACAAAATCAGCACCGCCTTCAATTGCAAGCTCCGTGGCTTGAGTAATAAGCGCGTCAGTTTTTAGCTCGCCGCTTTCTATTATTACTTTAAGTTGCGCGCGCGACCCACACGCTTTTTTACTTTCGCTTACATAGCTAAGTACAGTTTGAGCATCGCCCGCTATTAGTTTTTTATAAGGAATAACCAAATCAATTTCGTCTGCGCCGCGCTCTATAGCAATAAGTGTTTCGTTAATTACATCACTCAGTGGAGCATCACCCGTTGGAAAGTTAGTAACTGTTGCGACTTTTACGTGGTTAAGCTCACGCGCTGCGAGTGCTATTTTTGCATCATCAACATAATCGCTATAAATACATACTGCGGCAGGCGTACCTAAGGTAGGATTTATGCTATCAACAAGTGCTTGAATGCTTTTGGTGGTATCGCTGGTGTTTAAGCTTGTTAAATCCATCAGTGCGACTGCTAATGCGGCATCTTTTTGGTGTTGTGTCATTAGAGCTCCGTTGCTTATGTAATACCAATTTTATTAAAAACATGATCATTTTAGCGTATTAAATAACGCACTAACTACGTTAAAAACTATTTATATAGAACAACTATGTATCATAATTTTAGCCTTGTTATTGAGCTATTTTCTCGTCGCTATAATAGATCACTAATTTAATGCAATTGGTATAAGTACAAAATTTGATATGCCTCCATATTAACAAATTAAACCAAACTCGCTATAGCTCATAACCAAACACTATAAGCTGGTTATTTTACTTGTAACTCGTCGCAATCCCTTGTTAACTAGCTCTTAGGCCTAAAAAGCCCACCTATTATAACTTTTGGTTATATCAACTTGGTTTTAATTATTTTTTACTTATTGATAGCCGCTATATTCTGCTTATCAGAATAAAGCGTTTTCTTATATTTGAATTTGTTTAGGGGTCTTATTAACGTGCAGTATTTACCTATCTTTACCAAACTCGACAACAAACCAGTATTGGTTGTTGGCGGTGGAGAGGTCGCATTACGCAAATGTCGCGCGTTTTTAAAAGCGAGAGCAAGCGTTACTTTAGTAGCACCTTGGTTTTGCGACGAACTAAAAGAGCATGCACATAATAATGAAGTAACGCTTATTGATGCTTATTTTGATGAATCGCACCTTGATGGCAAAATGCTTGTTATTGCAGCAACCGACCGCGATGAAGTAAACAACAACGTATTTGAACTTGCCAATGCCCGCAATGTGTTTGTAAACGTGGTTGATGACCAACCTAAATGTACGTTTATATTCCCATCCATTGTTGACCGTGACCCAATTACGATTGCTATATCAAGTGCTGGCACAGCGCCCGTACTTGCACGTCGCTTACGCGAAAAGCTCGAAACTCTTATTCCACATCATATTGGCCCACTTGCAACACTTGTCGGTGGCTTTAGAGACAAAGTAAAAAAACGCTTTAAACATTTTTCAGACCGCCGCCAATTTTGGGAAGGCGTGTTCGACTCATCTGTTGTGAGTAAAGTACAAACCGGTGATACCCAAGCCGCACAGCAGCAACTAGAGCAAATGCTAGATGCGAAAGCAGAACCTGAAGGCGAAGTATATGTAGTAGGTGCAGGTCCTGGCGATCCAGAGCTTTTAACACTTAAAGCACTGCAACTTATGCAACAAGCCGACGTCGTCGTTTATGACTTTTTAGTCTCTGACGAGATTATGGAGCTAGTGCGCCGCGATGCTGACCTTATTTGTGTAGGCAAACGTTTGGGCGATCATAGTGTTGTTCAAGAAGATACCAACCAAATGCTGGTCGACCTTGCTAAACAAGGCAAAAAAGTGTGCCGCATTAAAGGTGGTGACCCGTTTATTTATGGCCGTGGTGGCGAAGAAGTACAAGTACTGGCTGCTAACAACGTAAATTATCAAATTGTACCGGGTATAACAGCCGCTGCAGGTTGTAGTGCTTACGCGGGCATTCCGCTTACGCATCGCGACCATGCACAAGCCATTCAATTTGTAACTGGCCACTGTAAAAAAGACGGTCAAGAACTTGATTGGCAATCGCTGGCAAAAGCAAATCAAACGCTGGCTATTTACATGGGCGTAATTAAATCGCCGCACATACAAGGCGAGCTTTTAAAACATGGCCGCAAAGCCGACACCCCTGTGGCCATTATCGAAAATGGTACACGCAAAAATCAGCGTGTAGTAACAGGCCAATTAGGCGAACTTGCCGACTTAATTGAACGCAATAGCATTATATCGCCTGCGTTACTCATTATTGGCGAAGTAGCCGCCCTGCACTCGCAACTGGCGTGGTTTGGGGAAAACGAGCAAACAAGCAGCTTTGCACAGCCGCTAACAGATGTATCAAATACATAACCGAATTTTAAATTTGTAACTTTTAATCATTTTAGTAGGACGACTAACAATGGCTTTAACTCACCTTCAGCAACTTGAAGCTGAAAGTATCAAAATCATGCGCGAAGTCGCCGCTGAGTTTGAGAACCCAGTAATGCTTTACTCTATTGGTAAAGATTCGTCGGTACTTTTGCACTTAGCGCGTAAAGCATTTTACCCTGCAAAAATTCCGTTTCCGTTATTACACGTAGACACCAACTGGAAGTTTCGTGAAATGATTGAGTTTCGCGACCGTATAGCTAAAGAATACGGCTTTGACCTACTGGTACACAAAAACCCAGAAGGCATTGAAATGGGCGTAGGCCCGTTTACGCATGGCTCAGGTAAACATACCGACATAATGAAAACCCAAGGCTTAAAACAAGCGCTAGATAAATACGGCTTTGATGCTGCATTTGGTGGCGCACGCCGCGACGAAGAAAAGTCACGCGCAAAGGAGCGTGTTTATTCGTTCCGCGACAAACACCACCGTTGGGATCCTAAAAACCAACGCCCAGAGCTTTGGAATACCTACAACAGCCAAGTTAATCCGGGTGAGAGCATTCGTGTTTTCCCATTATCTAACTGGACTGAGCTTGATATTTGGCAATACATTTATCAAGAAAACATCGAAATGGTGCCATTGTACCTAGCTAAAGATCGCCCAGTAGTTGAGCGCGACGGTACTTTGATTATGGTTGACGATGAGCGTATGCCTCTTAATGAAGGTGAAGTACCGCAAATGAAATCTGTTCGTTTTCGTACACTAGGCTGCTACCCACTTACCGGTGCAGTTGAATCAACAGCAAGTACTTTAACCGAAATCATCGAAGAAATGCTGCTATCTACGTCATCTGAACGTGAAGGTCGTGTTATTGACCATGATTCAGCCGGCTCAATGGAGAAGAAAAAACGTGAGGGGTATTTTTAATGTCTAGCCAAAATAACGATACATTTAACGAAGTAAAGGAAATAGGCATAGACGCCTACCTAGCACGCCAGCAAGACAAAAGCTTATTACGCATGCTTACTTGTGGCAGCGTAGATGACGGTAAATCAACACTGATTGGCCGCCTACTACACGACAGCCACCAAATTTATGAAGATCAGCTAGCAGCCCTTCATAAAGATAACGAAAAAGTAGGTAATGCAGGTGAAGATCTTGACCTTGCTTTATTAGTTGATGGCCTACAAGCTGAGCGTGAACAAGGCATTACGATTGACGTAGCGTACCGTTACTTTTCAACGGCTAAGCGTAAATTTATTATTGCCGACACGCCTGGGCACGAGCAATACACGCGCAACATGGTAACTGGTGCATCAACAAGCGATGTCGCCATTATTTTGGTTGATGCGCGTTACGGCGTACAAGTACAAACTAAGCGCCATAGCTTTATTTGTGACTCGCTGGGCATTAAACAGTTTGTTGTTGCCGTTAATAAAATGGATATCGTTGATTTTGACGAAACCGTGTATGAAAAAATTAAGGCCGATTACCTTAAATTTGCTGAGCAACTTAACGTATCAAACATTAAGTTTGTGCCTATGTCGGCGCTTAAAGGCGACAACGTAGTAACACGCTCTGCACATACACCGTATTACACCGACAAGCCGCTACTAGAGTTATTAGAAGATTCGCCAGCAGCCGAAACAGATACAGGCTTTGAAGCGCGCCTACCGGTGCAATATGTCGTGCGTCCTAACTTAAACTTCCGTGGTTTTCAGGGCACACTGACATCGGGCAAGATGCACGTAGGCGATGCTATAAAAGTATTACCGTCGGGTAAAACATCAAGCATTAAAGAAATTGTTACCTTTGATGGCAACCTAGACAGCGCCGAAGCAGGCCAAGCAATTACCGTTACCCTAAATAACGAAATTGATATTAGCCGAGGGGATGTAATCGTACCTGCAAATTCAACGGCCGCTGTTACTAACCAGTTGCAAGCTAAAATTGTGTGGATGCATGAATCGCCATTAGTGTTAGGTAAAAGCTATAACCTAAAACTAGGTAGCAAAAACACCTCAGCTATTGTTAAAAAGATTGACTACACAATTGATGTAAACACGCTTGAGCACGGCACTAGCGACTCACTGCAGTTAAACGAAATTGCGATTGTAACGCTTGAACTAACCGAAACTATTTTGGCAGACGAGTACCACAGCAATCACGAAACAGGCTCGTTTATCCTAATCGATCGCTTATCAAACCTAACTGTTGCTGCCGGTATGATTGAGCAAGTACTGCAAAGCCAAACAAAGCAAAGTAACTTTAGCGAATTTGAAGTTGAATTTAACAGCTTAGTACGCAAGCACTTCCCGCATTGGCAAGCGCTTGATATTTCTAAGCTATAAGTTAACTTTAGCCTGTTAGGAATTTAAAAGCATGGTAGAACAGCTCGTTTTAACAGGCATTATGCTTACCTTAGTCGGGTGCCTTTTTGGCACCCGTATTAATCCAGCATGGTTATTTGTAAGCGCTATTGGCACCAGCTACTTAGCAGGGCTAATCGATCTTGAAAGTATGTTAGTTAACTACGCTAACCCGTCGCTTATCACCTTAGTACTATTGGTTTTAGTGTCGACCGCAATAGAAAAAACCACCCTAATTCAAAAGTTAGCGCAATCGCTATCTAAAGGTAGTTTAGTAAAATCGGTAACAAAATTAGGGTTATCAACCGCCTTTTTATCGTCGTTTACTAACAATACTGCCGTTGTTGCATCGCTTATTACCGCGATAAAAGACAACCCTAATCACTCCCCTTCAAAGCTATTGTTACCGCTGTCGTACACTGCTATTTTGGGCGGCACTATTACGCTTATTGGTACATCAACCAACTTAATCGTTAATGGCTTTGCAGTAGATGCGGGCATGGAACCGCTGGGCTTTTTTGACTTTACCTTAGTAGGTTTAGGCGCGCTAAGCGTAGGCCTAATTACTATTTTAGTAATGCTTAAATACTTACCCGACAACGGTAAAAGCGACCAAGAAGTCGTGCCTTTTTACCTAGAAGGTAAAGTACAAGCAAGCTCAAAATTAATAGGCCAAACCGTAGAAGAAAACGGCCTGCGTGATTTAAAAGACTTATTCCTTGCTGAAATTATTCGCGATGGCAGCCGAATTTGCGCAGTCACTCCGCAGCAAATTATTCAAAAAGACGACGTGCTGCTGTTTGTAGGTGACATAAAATCGGTGCCATTACTTACCCGTTTCGACGGTTTAAAAGTAGTGCACGAGAATCATCAAAAAGACATAGAACACTTAGTAGAAGTAGTCGTAAGTCAATCTTCAAAATTTATTGGCAAAACCGTAAAAGAAGCCCGCTTTAGAGAGCAGTTTCATGCTGCTGTTATTGCCATTCGCCGTGGACACGACCGCTTACAAGGCGGCCTTGGGCAAGTGCAATTACAAGCTGGCGACTCACTTATACTCGCACCAGGCAAAAACTTTTACACCTTGCCTAATTTAAAGCGCGAATTTGTGTATATTTCAGGGTTTGACTTACAAGCCCACCTTGCACCTAAGCAATCAAATATTGTGCTACTAAGCTTTGCCGCAGTACTGGGTTTAAGCATTATTGGCATAGTGCCGCTGGTTAAAGGCTTATTAGTATTACTGATTGGCTTAATGCTCAGCGGCACCATAAAACTTAACGAAGTAAAACGCCGTTTTCCTATCGAGTTATTAGTGGTTGTAGGTAGCGCCATTGGCCTTGCTAAATTAATGATAGGCACCGGACTTGCCGGGCAAATATCCGACGCCATGTTTATGGTACTTGGGGATTTTGGCCCGTACGGCGCGTTTATAGCTATATTTTTAATGACCGTATTATTTACCGAGCTTATAACTAACAACGCAGCTGCTGCCTTGTCGTTCCCTGTTGCTTACTCGCTCGCGGTTGGTTTTAATGTAGACCCGCTACCGTTTATTATGGCGGTTGCCTTTGGCGCATCAGCCAGCTTTATATCGCCATTTGGGTATCAAACTAATCTAATGGTTTATAGCGCGGGTAACTATCGCTTAAAAGATTACATAGTGATGGGCTTACCCCTTTCTATTATTTATTCAATCACGGTATTAACCCTGATCCCGCTGGTATTTCCGTTTTAATACCTGCGCTCACAGCATAAGAGACTCTCACTATGGATGAAAATATAGTTTGGCATAACTACGCAACGACAAAAGCACAGCGTAGTGAGCAAAAAAAACATAAGCCCGCTATTTTATGGTTTACCGGCTTTTCAGGCTCTGGCAAAAGCACCGTAGCAAACGCACTAGAAGCGGCGCTTAATCAGCAAGGTACGCACACTTACCTGCTCGATGGCGACAACGTACGCCACGGTTTGTGTAAAGATCTAGGCTTTAGCGACGAAGACCGCATTGAAAACATACGCCGCGTAGGCGAAACCGCAAAACTAATGACCGACGCTGGCTTGTTAGTACTTACTGCGTTTATATCGCCTTTTAGAGCAGAACGCGACATGGTGCGTAACTTAGTAGACGAAGGCGAATTTATCGAAGTCTTTATCGATACCCCACTGGATGTATGCGAAAGCCGCGATCCAAAAGGCTTATACAAAAAAGCCCGCGCTGGAGAGATAAAACACTTCACTGGTATCGATTCAAACTACGAAGTGCCAAACAATCCAGAAATAATTTTAGATACAAGTAAAAACACCCTAGACCAATCGGTTACACAACTGATAACGTATCTAAAACAAAAGCACATAATATAGGTTAACCCCATGAATCAAACCGAACTGCTAGAAGAAACCCTCATCCTTGCCCGCAAAGCAGGCCAAGCGATAATGGGAATTTACGAAAAGGACTTTAACGTTGAGTACAAAGCCGACGAAAGCCCCGTAACCGACGCCGATTTAGCAGCTCATAAACTGATTGTGGCAGGGCTTCAACAGCTCACACCCGACATTCCAATACTCAGTGAAGAAAACGCCGACATAAGCTGGGATGTACGCCAAACATGGAAAAGCTACTGGTTAGTTGACCCAATCGACGGCACTAAAGAATTTATTAAAAAGAACGGTGAATTTACCGTAAACATCGCCCTAATTAAAAATGGTATTCCTATTTTAGCCGTAGTTGATGCACCTGCCCTTGGCGTATCGTACTTAGCCGCCGAAGCCATTGGCGCATTTAAAGATAAAGGCGATGAACGAATAGAACTTAAAGTAACCACCAAACCTAACAAAGGGTTAATTCGTGTTGTAGGCAGCCGCTCGCACCCATCACCCGATTTAGCCGAGTTTGTGAAACGCTTTGACGAGGTTGAAATGGTGTCTAAAGGCAGCTCACTAAAGCTGTGTTTAGTCGCTGAGGGCAGCGCCGATATTTACCCGCGCTTGGGCCCAACTTGCGAATGGGATACCGGAGCAGGCCACGCCATCGCCGAAATAGCCGGTGCTAAAGTGACCCAACTTGATGGCAGCCCGCTTATTTATAACACCAAAGATGAATACTTGAATCCGTATTTTGTAGTGAGTGCGGTGGAAGAATAAAAGCTAAGAGCTTCGAGCTGTTAGCCACGAGCAGCTCAATGTAAACCTAAACACCGTAGGTTGGGTTGAGTGGAACGAAACCCAACTTATATATGCTTTTCACATCCACTTTTTCAGCATATGAAATTATGTTTAACCTACATATAATAGTTTTTATATTAATCCTCTATAAACTTTTTACGGGCTTTAATCATATTGAACCCCTTTAAGAATTTCATCTAGTACTGATACTGGTATATCTAAGAAGTTTTTATAATGGCGAGCATCAATATTTATTGTGTGGAAATCAACATATAAATTATAAGCAGCATTAGGATCGATAATATTTGAGAACTGCTGTGGCACAAGATATGAATTTGCATTATTTTCTATTATCTCTTTTACCTCATTTTTTAAGCTAGCCTTACCTAACTTATAGTATAAAGGCCAAATTAATGTTGCCGCTTCTTCTCCATTAATAAAGCTTAGCTTTGACACTAGGGAAATCACGTCCTTAACATCTCTTTCTTCTAACTTAACCTCCAACTCATCATCAGCACCAAACAATTTTTTACTAAAGCAATAGCTAAATAACTGTCTTAAGAGATCACTTTCAAGCACATGAATTAAGTTACAACTATCGTTTAAGAAAGAATTAAAGTCTGTGGTAGCTAAAAACATATCACCTAAATTGTATAAAAACCTTGTCCGCCTTAACGCATTTCGTTCTTTTATATCTATTTTTTCAAAATGTTTTAATGTAAAAGTAAAAATATTTCTAAGATTCGCTTTAAAAGTCGGACAATAGATTAATAGTGAAGTAAGTTCACGAGTCTGATGACTTTGAAGCCAACTTGTAGCAAATGTATCTGCACTAGCCTTATTTTCAATATATAGGCTTTTTAAAATAGGTTGCTGTTTCAACCAATTTTTGGGTAGTTTTTCAAGTTCAATCAACGATAAAGAATTTAAATATTTTGTATTAGAACGGCCTATTGACTGCGTACTCACCGAGATAGGGTCAAGTAATTTACTTGTAGGAACCTTTTCCCCCACCTCAAACTCTTTATCGTCTAGAGCATCGTAGTTAGTAATCATTTTAACATTCAGTAAAACGTCGAAAAAATTTATAAGGTTTAAATCAACAGAGCCGTCTACCCTTTTTGAAATTGCTTCCAGCACCGAGGTTAAGTCATTTTGAGAATTAAGCCCTGCTTCATCCAACTGGTTCAAATATAGTGAGTAATTGCTAAATTTTGACTCTTTTAAAGCCACTAACATTATTGTGGCTAATAGGTTAACCTCTCCATTTATCTCACTTTGATTCCAAGCGGCATCGACTCTTCTGATAATTTTTTTCAATAAACGAACAGAGTAAATTATACCTGTTAGAGCTATAACCTCTCGTTTAAAAAAAGCATCCGAAAACTGATTATAATCCTCGATCCAACTTTTATCTTTTATAGGATATACAAAAGGTGGCTTTGAATTTTCAGTATTACCATATCCACTGCTATAAAGTGTGATTACACCATTTGAAACAGCTTTATTTATCGATAAAAATATAAACTCCTTTAGCTTTCCAGAAATACTACTAATTAAAATATCTTCTCTATAATCAGTAGCTTTTGAGATTACTTCAGCAGCTGCATCACTTTCATTACCCATCGCGACAATAAAATTTATATGACTCAAACTTCGTTTTTTTAGCCTATCAAGCAACGCAGCTATATCATTTAGACGCTTTTCATTTTCATCGCCCGTACCACGATCTACATCTTGCAGGGTAATGAGTAATTTATGGTTGGTGACTTTAAGAACGTCATTAAGCTTTTGAAAACTTCCCTCAATATCAACAGGGCCTGCGAGTAACGTAGATACAAACTGAAATACACTACCACCCGACTTTAGGGCTTCAGTATAATGTTTAGGTAACGCACGAAAGGCACACATATCAATATACTGACTTATATCGTCGATAATATGGCTCAATACAACATGCGCAACACTGCCGCTTGCAGCGCCCCATGTTGATATATCACTATGTATCCAAATACTCTCTTTTTGAGAGTTTTTTGCTAAACCATTCACAATACTTTCGACGATACTGCTTTTCCCGCAACCATAAGGTCCGCAAAGGGCTATATGTTGTGCTAACTCTTTATCACCGCCTTTTTGTAGCCGCTCGGTAATGCGCATGGCGTAAACCTGTAAATCGGGTTCTAATTCCTCTATGCTTTTAATAGTCGAATCATCTTTGAACCATTCTCTAAAGTGCTCTAAAGTTTTTAGTTCAGGCATTTCTTTAGCTTCAGACGGTTCACCTTCAGACATGAAACCCTGCTGTTTACTCTGCTTATATTCATTACACAATAAGTAAATCGCTAAAATTAAATAACTAGCAGCTAGGTACATAAAGACATTAAAGGCAGGCACCATATCGCCTAGGCTGACTGCAAAAACTATGTAAATTAAACTAAGAGTGACTAATACAGCAGTAAAAATTGGCTTTTGGGTATAGAGCTTTGTCTGATAAATGACAGTTATGAGCATGCCAATAAACGTAAGTGCTAGGTATTTTAAGCTCATAAAACTTTGCGCGTATAATGCAGCTTCATCAAATTTTGGTGCTGTGCTTAGCATGTAAAAAGCAGTTATAAACAATGACGCCAATACAGCCATAGTCACTGGCGGATATCGCCAGC